>CALLBC010000221.1 GCA_938001965.1 uncultured Bdellovibrionales bacterium
TCTTTACGGTCTTCAGTGTTACCTTTGGCACCCACATCTAACAATGCTAAACTTTGTGAACTAAAACTAGTCACAACTACAAACATCAATAATCTACTTATTAAATACAATCCTACGCGCATAGTTTATCTTATCAATTACAAGCTGATAATTGTAAAATTATTGATGTACGGATCAAATTAAGACACTAAAAGTTAGACGATTTTTCCTCTATTAGGATTAATCTTTATTTGAACCAGAAAACTAGCTGTACTGATCATTAATTTTACATATAAATGCTAGAGTTAATGCAATCTTAGTAGTGATTATTGAGATCATTAGATCTAGACCAAATATCTTTAGTACAGGTTTTTAAGCCTATTTAGTTGTAATCTTTGAGCTAGTAAGTAAGACTAAAGTTCCAGGGCTTTTTCTCATATAAATAAAATGAAAGTCCGAAAGAAATAGTGGAGATCCAATGAAAAATAGTTTAAATTTAATTGTCATTATCTCTTTACCATTAATGTTAAATGGGTGTGGAATATTTTCATCCAATAAAAATATAACTCAACCTAAAGTTGTAGGTGTTAACTCAAAAAGTACCTTCCGCTCACTAAGTTCAGACTATGGCAACGGAACTTTTGACTATAATACAATTCCCAGTGTTGTGAATAAAACTGATAAAGACCCCAGTTACGGAATTTCATTAAAAAATCATGAAAGACCTGCCAGAGGCTGTCTTCCCGTTGAAGACATTAGAATCGAAGAGGCTCGAAGCTTGATGGCAAGTCAAAATATTACAACCGATGGTGCCACAGAATTAGAAGAAAAAACTTTGGGAGTTTCAATAGCTAGAATTCAGCAGTTAAATGGTGGAGTTTTAAGAACAGGAGTCTGGGATGGTATTTCACCATATCCGTTCCGATTTAGAAATGGTAAGGGTTACAGTGGTCAAAGGTGGGACCATATTGTCATAAATCGAAAAGGCGAAAAAGAATATGGCTTAAGTGTTGCTCAACATGTCCATGAGTATGCCCACTTTATTGGTAATAGAGGGGGCTATGGCTCATATCAAAGTTATATGAAAGGTGCAGGGCTTTGTATGGTTTCTAATTATGCTGATAACTCACCAGGAGAACAATACGCTGAGGTTTTCACAGCTTTTGTAACTGAACCCAATATTTTACTGAGTAATAAAAGAACTCCAAATGCATGCAAAAGAGCTTTTAATTATTTTAAAGAGTGGTTTGACCATGGCGATCGAGTTGAAGAGTGTATGTAGTAACTTTATACTGCAAAATCGTGGATAGCTTTTTCAGCTAAGCCTTGGATAACAGAGTGAAAGTTTTTAAAAGTCTTAATTTTATCCTCACCAAAAATACTTACTAAACGATCACTCACTTCAGGAACCTTAGAGGTTCCACCAGTACAGCAAATAAGATCAATCTGGTCAGAACTGACACCAGCAGCCGACATAACACTATCCAGCTCTTTAAAAATTTGATTAATCTTATCTTTAGTCATGTCTACAAATTCTAGATAATTGATGGGTTCAGTAATACTAATATCATCCTGCTCATATAAAAACTGATAATCACCATTTATGCAGACTTGTTTTTTACACTTCTCAATCTCTTCATAAATTGCAAACCCTTGGTTTTCAGATATCAAACTAAACAAGTTTTCCAAATGCTCTTGATCATGATCTGTGAAAGTGCATTTTTTTACTTCCTGTAAAAACTTCATTATATCTTTTCTAGACATTAAAACAATATCTGCCGGGGACATTAAGTTGAGCTTTAAACTAGCAGGCATCTCCAAAATATTATCACTCATAGGAAATCTATACTTAACTTGAGAACCCAAGTAAGGAGCAATTTTACTACCCATTATACAGCCGTCTAATTTATTACCGGCCACTGATACTCCGCCAATGGATAACACATCACTCTCTTTATATTCACCAGGGTGAATTTTAATCACTGTAAAGTCAGACGTACCACCGCCTAAATCTACCACCAATAATAATTTTTCATCAGTTATGGTTTTTTTAAACTCATAAGCTGCGGCTAAAGGCTCAGGACAAAAACTGATTTCACTAAAGCCAGCAAACTTGGCGGCAGCTTCTAATCGGTCTTGTGCCAGCTTATCTTTTTTTTGATCTTGTGAAAACTTAGCCGGCCGTCCTAATACAACTCTTCTCACATCGGATTGAATTAACTTATCTGCTCTCCCCTTCATCTCTTTTAAAAAACGACCTATAAGCTCTTCTATAGAGTAAAATTTATTATTTATATTTGTACCGGTAAAGCTTTCAGTGGGAAGGTACTTTTTAATAGATCTAAGAAATCGCCCCTCACCAGACTCATCTACATATTGTTTAATTGCATTTTGCCCAAATGAAGGCTCACCCTCTTTGGGGTAATACATTATGCTTCTTAAAATACTTGGATCATCGTTAAGCTCATCCAAGTTTAATATTTTCTTATTATTTTTATCTTTTACAAAGGATAATAGTGAATTTGTAGTACCAAAATCAATAGCATAGGTATAATCTTTGCTCATTAACCGTCCTTTACTGTTGGAAGGTAATTAGTATACCCTATTTACGACTTTAAATCTTCTAGGTCCTGCCATCTTTTATACTTTTGTTGGATCAAGGTTTCCAACGAAGCTAAACTTTCAGCTAGAGACCTTAAGGCCTCAGGGTCTTGTTCTTGAGTAATTTTATCGTTTATCTCTTCTAATTCAGCCTCTTTTACTTGAATATCAGATTCTATTGTTTCCAGTTCTTTCTTGTCTTTATAAGACATGGCTTTCTTTTTAATTTTTTTAACATTCTTTTTTTCATCAACTTTAATATTACTAATTTTATTTTTAGAATTTAACCATTGATTAAGGTCAGCGTAAGTATTCCATAGGCCACTTCCTTCAAGAGCAAGGTACTGGCTACAAACATTACTAATAAAGCTTTGATCATGTGAAATAAGTACTAAGGCTGTCTTAAGCTCAGCTAATAAGTCTTCTAACACTTCAATGGAGTCGATGTCTAAGTCATTGGTAGGCTCATCTAGTATTAGGATATCACAGGGCTTCAAAAGTATTTTAGCTAACTGTAATCGAGCACGCTCTCCTCCAGATAGCTGAGAAATCTTTAAGTAAAAATGATCCTTTGTAAATAAAAATTTTGAGGCATAGCTAGCCACATGCATTGGGCTACCTTTAAATAATACTTGCTCACTTCCTTCTGCTAAAAACTCAAAAATGCTATCTTCTAAATTTAAAGTTGCTTTAGACTGATCAAAATACACTGTACTTAACCCATCGGCTTGTTTTACCTCGCCACTGTCTTGATTAACCTCACCCATTAATATTTTAATTAAAGTGGTTTTTCCTGATCCGTTTTCTCCTAATAAGGCTAATCGTGTTTTTGGTGAAAAAATATAGTTTAAGTCTGTAAATAGTTTTTTATCACCGTAGGATTTACTAACGCTTTTGAACTCAAGTAATTTTTTAGTTTTTCTCCCACTCTCATCAATACCTAGGCTCACCTTGGTTTTTGAGGCCTTAATTCGGTTATCAACCGCATTTAAGTTTTCAAACAACTCATGGGCCCCTTTAATTCTTGAACGACTCTTAGTGGTTCTTGCTTTTACTCCTGCACGCAACCACTCAAGCTCCCTTTTTGCTTTGTTACTTAAACTTTCAGATAACTTTTGTTGCTCTTCAAAGTACTGTGAGCGCTTAACAATATAATCATCATAGGGCAGTGAGTAAGATAGGTGTTCATTTAAAAAGGCTTGGCCAATCTCTATTGTGCGATTAGTTGTTTTATTTAAAAAGTAACGATCATGACTAATAATAACAAATGAGTGACGCCAAGATATTAATAGTTTTTCAAGCCAGGCAATGGCCTGCCAATCCATATGATTAGTAGGCTCATCCAACAAAAGCAATTGGGGCTCGATGACAAGTGCACTGGCAATGGATAGCCGCTTTAACCAGCCTCCTGAAAGCTCACCCACCAGCTGATCTTGATTTTCAAAGCCGCACTTAGATAAGGAGGTACTCACCGCTACACTTTGTTCATCAATATCACCACCATGCTCCAGATATTTACCACCAACAACCTCAGCCACAGTTAATTTTGGATCATAACTGGGTGACTGGGGTATATAGGCCACTCGTAAATGCTTCTGCCCCACAACCTCACCAGACTCTGGCTTTACAATTTCAGCCATTAACTTAAGCAAGGTCGATTTACCGGCCCCATTTTTACCAATAATTGCTACTTTCTCATTTTCATGAATAGTTAATGATAATTCACTAAATAATGACTTCGCTCCATATGATTTGGAGATTTGACTTAATGAAATTAAGCTCTTCATTGTTATATCCGTTTAACTGGTAAAGTATTTTTTTGATCGAGCCCTTAAATTAATACTAAGTGGCAATAAAAGCAATAAAACAACAAATACTAAGCTTGAAGGTCCGCCACTAGATGGGGGAACCACACGGCCACACCCCAATAAGTAGTCACCACCTAGCTCATCTTGAGGATACAGATGCCTAATCCCATCAATGTCGTCTTGATGCAAGCGAGCCTCAGTTGTTGCACTGGCAAAATACATAAGTGACCCACGCACACTGGAGTGTCCTAAGCCTAAAACATGACCTAATTCATGAGCAATGGTGGCTATCCTTGAATCTTTAGCCCTCGTTGACAGATCTGCTTTAGCACCAGGGGTATTATTTATCATTAAATAACCTCTATCTAAATGCTTATCATTGAAGTCATTATCACTGGCATTGGCAAAAGCGAGTAGCAAGTCGGCATCCCCTGGGTTACCAAGAGAATCTAAGTTAGCTGAACAACCTACAACAACCTGTTCAGTGAAGTTTTGCGAGATTATATCAGTCTGTGGAATTGTGACATTATTACCCTGCACCATTACAATATTTGTGTGAACAGCTTCGTTCCAAAAATCAATGGATTCCTTTAGGTCTTCTTGAATACCAGAATAACATTCTGTGGGATCTAAATGCACCTTAATGCTTTCAGTTTTAAACCCTTTCATCCCTTCAAAAAGTATTGTAAAGCCGTTGGCTTTAAATGAAATTAGTAATGTAAAAATAAATATTTTAAACACCCTCTTCCCCTTTTTTACTTTTCTTTTTTCTTCTCTTCTTTCGTTTCTTTCTCTTTTTTTTCTTTCGTTTTTTCTTAACTAAGGCTTCTCCAGCTTGAAACTCATCAATATTTTGATTCACTTCTGCTTCTCTTGCCTTTTTAAGGCTTCTTTTATAACCCCTATCCCAATAATAATTTAGACTCATGTAAATATTTAAATTTCGTCTGTCGCCGAAGAGCCCATTAACTAAGGCCTCCACTGAATAGCTGAACTCTCTTGAAATCTGATGAGTTAAACCCAACTCCAACATCAAAAGCTTGGTATGACTTGTGTCACTGGGCCTATAGAATGTTGTTGTTCCGCCGCCATTATTTAAAACTTGAGTCCCACCCCTTCCTTTACTAACGATTCCAAAAAAACCAATACCAGAGGTGAGGATAAATCTTTTTCTATTTCTTTTTTTAGGTTCATAGCCAAGTAAAAATGAAGCTCGCCACTTAGTAATATCAGCAGCTCCGTCCTCAGTCTTTCTTGGCAATAGAGTATACGCGGCCTTTATATGGTATCTTAAGTTTAAATTGTCTTGCGCCCAAGATATATTTGCATCTAAAAAGTGAAGTGAAAATGATCCATAAATACTACTTTCACCATTTTCAGTGACCGCCTCAGTGAGTACACCAGAGCTTAAAATTCCGTAACCAACACCGTAATTATCTAAATAAACTTCAGCGTTAGAAAAAATAGGAAAACTAAACAGGCTTAATAGAAAAAGTAATTTCATGAGCTTCAATAGTATATTTAAATATATAGGATCACTAGTATTTAGCAGTAAAACCTACTTTAGTAAGTATTAGCTAAATAAGTATTTTACCCGACAAGACTAAAGGCTGCCGGATAACAGCCTACATTTACCGTCAGTGGGTATGAGTTAGTAATTTTTAGTTTTCGTACTCTAACTCTTCACTATCATCAATTATGCAGTAAGCATACTCAGATAAAAATTCAGTTTCATCTTCGTACTTTTCTAAATCAATTCGACAATAAAACTCTAAATTTTCATCAGCATCAGTTGATGGGTAATATTTCAAAAATCCATGGAATTGAACTTCCATAAACTTAACATCACCATTTTCAATCCTCATTTTATTTATGTTATAATTGTTTGTGTTTGCTGAATTAATTCCAACAAAACCTCTAGCACCTTCATCCCAATCAAGATCCACTGCTTTCTCAGCTGTTTCTAAAATCATTTTTTTAAGAATTTTATTTTTTAATTTTTTTTGAGAAGTTACAGTCTCTTCAGTTGTAGTTTTGTGCTCAGTATCAGTAATAACTGTCACCTCAGTTTCAGCACTAATGTTAAAGGAAACAAGCAAAGCTAATAATATTGAAATCAATTTCATGATACACCTCATTGTTTATTATTAAACAGTACACTGGTATCAAGCCTGTAAATGATTATCAACTGAGCTAAACCAGTGAAAACTTTTACATAGGTACAACCATTTTTCTTGTTATTATTACCCACTTTTAGACCGCAAATTATTGATTTTACTAACAAACCCATAGAAGAGCACCTCACCCTAGAGAGTGTTTAACACAAGGCTTTAAACCAATAAATGGACAGTTAAAATTTACTAGTATATTTTACCAATGGACACATTAGGGAGCTACTATGGAAACCATTAAACAAAAAATAACTGATGAAAGCATTTATAGTGCCATTGAGTATATTAACTCAATTGGTGACGACATTGAAGTTGCAAAAACTTACTCCATGGCTGTAAAAAAACTTTACTGGGCTGATAAGGGCGCAAGAAATTTAGTATTAATTGGCCATGCTGGTATTAATCACCTATTAAATAAGGCTAATGAAGTCAATGAGACGGACCCAGCTCAGGCTACCGAGTTAAAATCTTGGGCTAAGACTATCGCTTATGATGTAGGTGCTAATACTTGGCCTGGATGGAATGATGAGGGTGTTACTATTTCTGACACTGAAATGTATGCCGGGCTTAACAGCGCAAAACTTAACCTTAAGCTTGGACTTTCATTAGATAAACCTAAAGACAAAATAGCCATTGCTCATTGGTTGCTAGGGGCCCATTATTTGGCTGCTAAAAACTTTGACGAGTCAGCTAACTCATTCACAGCTGCTATAAATATCTCAAAAGATTTAAAAGATGAAACCTCTACCCTTCTAAGTACTGGGTACTTGGCAATTGCTAAAATTTTAAGTGGAAATAAAACTGAAGGTGAAAGTGTTTTTAATAAGTCCATTGAAGGCCTTGAAGTTATAGGTACTAAAGACTCAGAGTTTTACGTGCAGCAACTAAAGACCGCTTTGGCTGTGTTTTCTAAATAATTTTTTTGATAGCATAAATACAACTCAACTAATAACTCAACCTCGGCTAGGTTGAGTTAATATCAATACTGACAAATCTTAATTCGCTTCTAACGGATTGCCAAATGTTTTCAGACGCTTTATATTTTTAGAATTACTCAGAAAGTTTAAGTTAACCAACTTATTACGACTAAGGATAGCCATTTCAAGGTTGGGCCAATTGGCAGTCTCTGTAGGTGAAATAATTTTATTATTTGAAACTAAAAGCTCTCTTAGCTTTGATAAACCTAACAGTGAAGTAATATCTGTCACTGAGTTGCTATAAAATTCAATAACCTCAAGATCTTTAAAATTTGCTAGCAAACTAACATCAGAAATATCATTACTACCAAGTTTAATAGATTTTAAATTAGTGAAATTTTGCAGTTCTGTGATGCTACTTATACTATTACCAGTTAAGTCTAAATCTATCAGACTATCCAATCGACTTAAGCCTTTGATAGATAATATACTTTGTGCCCCTACTTGTTGAATTTGTAAACTTTTTAGTTTGTTATTTGGTATTGGAGTTAAGTCAGGAACTTTAGTTTTCACAAAACTTAAACTTTCTAGATTATTTAAAAAATTAAGTGGTGATAAATCATTAAAAAAAGTGTCTTCATCAAATTTTATTTTCTTAACAGAGTTTAAAACTTTCTCAGATAATTTACAGCTTGATAACACTTGATCAGATGAGTAATCACTTTCAGCATCCGCTGCGAAATAAAGTAGCTGCCTTATAGTCTCCCAAGCAGGGTTATTATAGTTTGTACTTTCACAAAGTTCAGAAAAACTACTTGGAGAGTCAATGGTTGGTATATCTAACCCAGGACGGCTAATTTGGCTAACTTCTGAAACCATAGGATTAGTGCTAGAAATATCTCCCACCCAATTAGTATAGTCACCAACATATGTATAAACAGACTGCCCACCGTAGCAGTCTGGGGCTAACTCATTATCTTTCGGGTCAATCACCTTATAGCTTCCCGGTGTTAAGCCTATATCAAAACCAGATGCCACCCCTACTAAATACCACTTACCATTATACTTAGCATAAAGTGGCCCGCCGGAATCACCATGGCAAGTCCCCTCACCCTTGTTACCCTCAAGCAGTAATACACTGACAAACTGAGCATTAGAAACATAATTTCGAACTTTAGTTTTAACTCTCCTTTTAATCCCGTGAACTAGATCCGGAGAGGTTTCGCTTATGCCGAATCCCGCAACAATATACTCATCGGCCTGAAGCACTTGCTCAGGGTTTGTTAAGATATCAATTGGCTTATAACGATCAGCACTCTCTAGATTTAAAGGTATAGAACCTTCAATTTCAAGGTAACCAAAATCAAAAGATGGAAAGCTCACTTCAAGGTCTACTTTATTATAAATTGTTCTTGTTATAACCTTTCGAATTAATGATTCACTTATGTTGTTTGCATCATCACCAAAGTAAACATAGATCTCTAAGTCTTCAACCGCTTCAATACAATGCTTTGCCGTGAACACCATATTTTCAGAAACAATACTTGCTGAACAAAAAACTCTGAATTTTTCACCATCTTTTTTCAATAACGCAACAGTGTTATAATACACCGGACTTTCAGCTTTGATCTCCGACTTATCATACCCAACAATTGCATGTGTTGCTTGAAAGCTAATCAAGATTGCAAGCATAGTAATAAAATTAATGTATCTCATTTGTCCCCCCGGCTATGAACCTTTGTACCATTAATACAGCGTAGGTAAATGACCTAATTTACTAGGAGAAAATAATCCCGAAACCTAGAAGTATTTCTAATGGGAAGCTTATATTTAACTTATTTTTTTGTAACAAATACATACTATAGGACCCGAGAGAACTTATATTAAGGGTTTGGCTCTTTTATATGCTGAGTAGGCGTGGTATGGAACCTCATAAACCTCTCCCTCTTGGAGCTACTCATGTTTTACTTACTTTCCCTAATATTAACTGTGAACCTTAGTTTTGCTGATAGTAAAACTATCTATTTTGGAGAGGAGTTTAAAACATGCCTGAGCCAGCAAAGTATTTGGGATCAGTTTAACAGATCACTATTAGACTCTCAAAACTCTCAACTTTGGCCAAACTCCTCTTCCACAGTGCTGGGGGAAGGTTTAAAAAATAATAGTGTTATAGATGTGACTTATATAAGCCCACTTAAGTCTCCCACATACAGTTACTATATTTCTGATGTTACCGCACCCGCCACTTTTACTTACAACGCACTAAAAACAAATCACCCTTTTGAAGGTGGTGCACAGATCACAATTGAAGACTTTGGAAGCTACAGAACTTTAAAGTGGGACGGTCAGTATGACACCCCCGAGTCAGCTTGGATCAGCCGCTTGTTTTTTCAAGGCTTTTCAAAAAGTTTTTTTCGTCGCCTGAATAAAAAAATCAAAGCCTATGAAAAGATATCTGATTGCTCGTTGATATAAGGAAATATATTATTAAATTACAGCCTATACACTGATTGCCATTCTATGTTTTCAATATGCTCTTTTAATCGACTTACAGTCCTGAACTTTTTACGTATAAGACTCTTTTTTAAACCCATGCAAATTTCTTTAACTTCTGGTGGGTGCTTTGAATATTGTTTTTTGCCACCAATTGCATCGTAAAACAACCTTATTAAACTGTAAATATCCTCTGTTTTATTAAGGCTTTTTGAATCACCCCAGTTGTACATATCTAATAATTTAAAATCAAAACCAAGACCACGCCTTTTAATGACAATATTATCGCTGTGCAAATCACCATGGTACTCCCCTAATCGGTGCAAGGTTTCAATGCCTACAGATAATGAGTGAAGTAACTGCAGCCCTTGCAAAACACCCACCCGCTTACCAACTTGACGGCTTAAAAAGGTGGATAAGATTTCTCCTTCGGCGTATTCAAAAATAAAACATGTAATAGCTTGCCTTTTATATTGGATAGTTTCTTGAGTATAATAATTAATAGCCACAGGGCTTTGAGACAAATTAGAAAGTTTTTTTGCGTAGGTATTAGCTACTTTATTTTTAACATTACGATGAGGAAAGAAGAATTTTATTGCGCAAAAAATCCCAGTAGAGACTTCTTTGGCTTTATAAACTTCCCCCTCCCAGCCACTGCCTAGCTTATCCAAAACAATAAATTTATTTGCTATTACCTTGTCTTCTGGAAAGTCAAATTTTAAAATTTTAGTGTTTTTCATGTTAATATTGTCAGGTATAAATAAATTATAAATCAAGTACTTTTTATTTATGAACAGGTTTTAAATATTAACAAGAGTAACTATTTACTTTTGTTAGGAATAATTTTTTATGAAATAAAACTAACAAAAAAGAAACCCCAAGCCAACCAATAGAATAAAGCACTGAAAAACCAGCCGATGCAAAAAGTGGCGTCATTGAAAAAGCAAAAAACAAAGACATACATACTACCGGGAGGTAACCCATTTTTTTGTATATAACTATTCTTTCAAAATGACTAAGAAGGTAGAAAGAAACCAAGTGAGTGGTGACAAAAAACATAAAGCCACAATACAGCCCACAAATTAGCATATTATGATGAAAAAATGAGTGATATATGGGAAAATTATCTCTTAACAAACCCACTCCATTTTGCGGACATACGACTAGACTAAAAAAAATAGAAAGAATAAATACACCCAAGTACTTTAACAAAACCTTATTAACAGGAGGCTCAATATAATTTTTAGAGTTTTTTAAAATTTTATTAGATAGAATTTTAGAAACCTCTACGGGCTTTACATTATCAAAACTCATCTTTTACCCTCCTCTAACTTACTTCTTAATATATTTCTCCCTCTTGATAGAATTTTTCTGACATTGGCGTCTGACAGTGACATTTTGGCTGAGATCTCTTTTGTTGTAAGCCCCTCAATGTATTTATAATTAAAAACTTCTTTGTAAGGAGGTTTTAAGCTATTTAGGTCAATAGCCTCAATTAAGTCTGATCTTAAATCCACTTCCTCTTCATAAGTGATTGAATCTAAAGGTACAGCTACATTAGAATTTTTTCTAAAGTAATCGTTAATTGTGTTTGATGCTATAGTAAAAAGCCAAGATGAAAATTTTAAAGAAGGGGCAAATTTATGTACTGATTTGTAAACCTTTTCCCATACGCTTTGAAAAACCTCCTGAGAGGCTTCTAGGTTTTTTATTTTAGAAAATGCATAACCCATCACTTTTTTTTCATACCTCTTATACAATATCCCAAATGCTCTAGCTTGACCTTGGGCCAGTTGAGCTGCGAGCTGTTCATCAGTGGGATTATTCATGAAAATCTCTCTAGTAATACGTTTGGGTTACAGAAAATGTGACTATAAATAAAAAAAAATATTTTGTCACAGTTTTGGTTTATTTTACGTATTACTAATATGAAATACATAATATTGATTTTTACAATACTTCTGCTGCCACTAGCTTCTTTCTCACATCCCAGCTCTTATGAGGGCGGTTTTGACTTTATGGGCTCAAGCCATCAAAAGTTCCAGAGTGTAGAGCTAATTTACTCACCAAAATATTGGCTGGGCACGGGGCTCATCACTGAAAGAAGCCCTGATTCTTGGGAGTCCACCTCCATACAAATTGGGTACTTAGCCAAAAGATGGAACTTACCGGCAGCGCAGGGGAACTTCTATATTCTCGCAGGCCCAGGATATGGCACAAGGTTCAATCAGGATGACACCAAAGTTACTGACCTACTTTACCGCGTGGGGCTACAAGGCGATTATGAAACTAGGCGAATTTACACCTTTGCTAAATACACTGAACAACGATTTTTTAATACAAACGGCCTTATAAATAACAGGCTTGAACTGCGCGCTGGCTACGCACCCTACTTAGCAAAATTTACCGAATTAAACTCTTGGGTTATTTTAAAAACTGTTTTTACTAATGAGTTTAAAGATGTAAACTATACCCCAACCGTACGCCTATTTTACAAAAACTTTTTAGTTGATATTGGCTTAGACTTAGATGGTGAGGCGCAACTTAATTTTATGGTTAGGCATTAACCTGCTTAAGGAGAAACAATATGAAACAAATAGTAATTATTTTATCAGCACTGTTTTTTAGCAGTTTTAGTTATGGAAAATCAATCAACAATACAACCGCAGACAAAAAAGTAGAAGCCAAACAAGTTATTAAAAAAATTAAAGTTCATGGCATGGCCTGCCCCATGTGCCAAAGTAAAGCCGAGAGCAAGTTTAAAGAAAACTCTGCAGTTAATAGTGTTAATGTGGATATGGATAAAATGCTAATAACTTTAAATCTTAAAGAAGGCATGGATTTATCCGATGAAAAAATTAAGCCCATCGTTAACTCCCTGGGCTTAACCTTTGTTAATGTTGAGAAGTAATGTTTAAAGTAAATAGTTTATTCACCTCTTACCTTTCCTTGTTTACCTCTTTTGGAACTATTCTATGTTGCGCCCTACCCAGCTTACTAGTTTCAATTGGTATGGGTGCCGCCTTTGCCGGATTTATCGGCGTATTCCCGCAAGTGGTTTGGCTTTCTCAAAACAAATTATTAGTTTTTGGTGTATCTGGCCTTTTAATAATAGTTAGTTTACTGTCTTTATATTTACAAAGAAATGCCCCATGCCCTATAGACCCTGAGCAAGCTAAAGCTTGTACCACTGCCCGCAAATGGTCCATTCGGATTAGTTGTATTTCTGTGGCTTTTTGGGTCATTGGTGGCCTCTTTGCATTTGTTTTACCTTATTTTATTTAACAGGAGTTTTTTATGAGATTTATATTATTAGTAACAATTATTTTTTTAAACGGCTGCTTGGATAAAAAAAATTCAGCTTCAAAAAGTACTGTTGATACTTTTAAAGTTGAGGTGAATGAAAAGGGCTATGTACCTTCAGTAATTAAAATTTCACCCAATTTAAAATCAGTTAAACTTTTGTTTACCAGAACAACTGACAAGACCTGTGCCAGAGAAGTGGTTTTAGAGGAACTAAATATTAATAAAAAGCTTCCGCTCAATGAAGAAGTGGCCATCAGCTTTCCAGTGGAAGGTAGTAATGAACTTATATTTGGCTGCCACATGGATAAAATGTTCAGTGGAAAAATCATTAAACAATAAGTTTACTTAGACCTACATAGAGCGCTTAAATCAGTGGGTTCACCAATAATTGCCACTTCATCTGTTTCTAGGAGTTTTATATCTGGAGTGGCTGCAATAACAGAGCCGTCGCGCTCAATGATGGCAATTAGGCAGGATGCTGGTAAATTAATATCTGAAATCTTTTGCCCCACTTGTGCCAATAGCCCCGGAAACTGTTTAACCGGCCCATGTAAAAAGTGATCATCACGCATTAACATTTCATTCATTTCGCGAACAGTTTCGCACTCAAGCCAGCGCAACTCAAAGTTATCCACTTGTACAACCTCAGCCAAGTGACCCGCTAGGCGTAAATCTAACCCCACTGGTTTTGGGGGAACCACTAAAAACATTAGTGTATGTGCATTAATGGCTGACGGAAGATCTAAAGTGGTATTGGGACCGAAGCGAAGTACAAATAACTCCGGCTGTTTAATATCTTTATGAGTTTTATAAGAAATATTAACGTGATCACTGATCGGGTGTAAATAGAGCTTATTTTTAGCTGTGATCTCATCTAAGATTTTAGGCTTAATGTTAAACTTGGCCACTCCTTCAGACTTTAATGCTTCTTTAATTTCACTTAAGCCATAGGTGCCACTACGAAAATCAATCATTGCTGAACGCGCAACAACGGCCTCATAAGAAAGGTTTTCAGCTTTTGTGCGATCATGAATAATAGTCATTAACTCACGCTCTAAGCCTTCGTACTTTTGCTGCCCTAATCTTTGGTGAACGTGAAAAATCGCTCCCCGCCTTTCTAGAATACCAGAGGCGTAAAATTGATACCAAAGAACGCAACCAATAACCACCATACCTGTAAAGGCTATTGCTAAAATTCCCATTTCAATAATTAACCAAAAGGAAATTAAAACACCGGCAATTTGTAACCATGGATAAAAAGGAGCTTTGTACCCAGGCTTGTAGTATGCAATTCTGGACTCTCTCATTACAATCACTGCAACACAAACAAGGCCAAACAATAAAAGCTGAAAGGCACTGGCAAGCTTTGCCACTGAAGCCACATCAAAAAGTAAGAGCACCAAGACCATGGCTGCCACCGTTAGCATAATGGCCATGGTTGGAGTGCCAAATTTACCAATTTGGCTAAGCCTTGCTGGCACAAGCCTATCTTTGGCCATTGCGTATGGGTACCTAGAGGCAGACATAATTCCGGCATTACCTGTTGAAGCAAAAGCGGCTATGGCTGCCACAACAATTAAAATAACACCTAAGTCAAAAGGAACCCAACCTAAAAAAGCTCGCCCGGCATCTGCTATGGGAGTTAAACTACTATATAGAGCGTTGGGTTCTAACACTTTAATAAGAACTGCTGTTCCTAGAGTGTAAATAACTGTGGCTGTAAGTAAGGATAAAGTCATACCTAAAGGTATATTGCGATCAGGGTTTCTAACCTCTTCTGCCACACTGGCCACTTTTGTTAAGCCTGCGTAAGAAACAAAAACTAAACCAATGGTTGATACAAAACCTATGATTCCGGTTTTAAAAAATTCCCCATGATCTACTTCTGGTGCAAAAGCCTCAGCTAAACCAGTTTGTTTTATTCCTAAAAAAACAAAAGCTAAAAGTATTACCACTAAGGTGGTTACTAATATTCTTTGCAAGAAAGTAGTTTCTTTGGCGCCAAACACATTTATTAAACCAAAAGCAATGGTTAATATGATTGCTGTTAAGGTAAAGGGTAAGTCTAAGTAAATTCCTAAATAAGCCCCAATACCAACCAAGGCAAAGGCACTTTTAAAAACCACAGCCACCCAAGAACCAAGACCACCAATAGTTCCCATTAATGGCCCCATGGCCCTATCTAAAAAGTAGTAAGTACCACCAGCTTTAGGCATGGCCGTTGAAAGCTCTGCCATACAGTACATGGCTGGAAGAATAAGAAAACCTGCTAATAAATATGCAAGCCAAACAGAGTTACCAGTATAAGATGCAGCAATACCAGGCAATAAGAATAAACCTGAACTAAACATGGCCCCCGTTGACATTGCATAAACGTCAAAAAGAGTTAGGTTCTTCTTTAGTGATGATTTTTTCTTCATTTAGTATTCACCCTATAAAGCAACTATGGTAGGCCAATAACTTACATAGCTTTACCCTAGTTTGCAATAATAGCTTGTGTTTACTGGATTAGGCTGGACTGCAAAGAAAAACAGCCATTAATATGTGTAATTAGTGTGCATTTTTTAAAAAAAAGACCCTTTACTGTGTACAGAAACACTCACCTTGGACCTAAACATTAACTAGTAAGTAAAAGCTATTTTACTGGTCAACTTGAAGGAAGCCCCAACTCAATAAGTACTCAGTCCAAATTTGCTGCGAATAACTATGAAAATGAGGTTCAACTTTTGTGAAGTGACCATTTTTTACTAAGAAATAAACGGGGTTTAAGTTCACACTATCAATCCCAACTTTTATTTTAATTATGTCTTTATTGTATATGTACCTTACCCCACTATACTTAACCCCAGAGATATAGACGTCTTGCTCAGCTATAATAGTTTTAACTTCTGATATTGGTGATTTAAAATTAGAAATATGTTTAGCCGTTAAAAAATTAACATTCATATCTAGTTTTTGTATATTTGCATCTTCAGGCAATTGCTTTGAGTTTACAAACTTAAAACACTTATAAGTGAGACTAGCTTTACGTATACATGAATAACCCTGGTTTTTGTATTTACTGAGCTTATCTTGGCTTGCTCTCCCGTGAACTTTAATCACAGCTATTTGCTTTTCTTGGGTTATTGTATATTCGCCTGTTGAAACAAACTCACCTTCAATATGTGCAAATACAGTTGTTGAAAAAAAACATAAAATTAGTACTAAAATTGATCGAATCATTGCCTGCCCTCCCATTGCTCAACAACACTATTAACGGCTTAAAGGTTTACAAAAAGTGCCAGGCCCTATTTCTTATCGCTATGGGCTAAGAATCAAGGCCTGGCACTTTTTGTAATCACCGCTTCCCTAAAGGTTTTGTGCCAACCTCAAAGAGCCGTGGTGTTTCACGTGGTTCGGTTCCAATTTGTGTAAAATGCTCTCCAGAGTGCTCATCCTGTAAATTGCCAATTCTTACACCTTGGATAAGTAAAATGCTAAAAGTCATAGCCCTACAACATCAGTATATTCAATTTAACGCTGGACTAGGAGTTTGCAAAGATCACTTTAATATCTTTAATAGTATTAAGTCATTATTCAATAGAGTGCCGTCTCCATCAAGACCTCGTTCACAAAGGGTAATTAACTTTGAAGGTGCTATTAAGCAATTAAGTAACGAACGTCATCAAGAAATAGAAACTGGAGTAGCTCCTGAAACAAACTTAATGCCCCATTCAAGAATAAAACTGGATATAACTATTAAAGCTTTTACCAAAGATTTAGATCAAATATTACAAGAAGCTATTCGTAAAAACAATGTGACTAAAGAAAAAATATTAAAAGTTTATAGATTAGCTAATGAATATAAAATTAAAAAAATGCAGTATGAAATGAAGCGTCTGCCACATGCTAAGATATTAGAAATATTTGAGATTATGATTGATAATAGAGATGACATGCACCAGTTAGAGGTTGAGGTGAGACAAGAGAATAACTATGATATAGTAGATTGGATTACTGAGAAAACACAATATTAATGTATTACAAAGTTGTTTTTAAAAATGAATTAAATAACTAGGTCATATGACTGTTGAGAACCTTATAGGTAGGGGTTCGACACCTGAATTGCC
>CALLBC010000222.1 GCA_938001965.1 uncultured Bdellovibrionales bacterium
TTGGGGTACCTAGCTTTTATGTCATCAAATATTTTTTCACAGTTGTGAATATCTGGAGATATAAAGTAAATGACAACTTGGGCGTCAATCACTTCATCTCCATCAAATTTCCACCCTTCTGATATACTATATTGACTAATTTGACTCTTCATTAATTCTCCTTATTAAGTGATAATGACTCATCGGCTATTATTTTAAATACTCCATATCCAAAATAATAACCAAGGAGTGTTGTGGATTAATGAAGAAAATATGAAAGAATTTTCATATTCATGTCTCAAAAATAAACAAATAGCACCGGTTATTTATGCAACAACTGCAGTAACAGAGTAATTGATAGAATGTTTGTTATGTTTTTTTTATAAGTGAAATCTGTTTAGGTTCATAACTAATTCAATAAAATCTCAGCTCACCCTAAGAAGCAATTTTAGTTTGTGGATAGTCTTGATCTAATTCTTTTTTTGCTAATAAAAATGAAGACTCCATTTCGCTGATGCAAGATTGAAAATCAAAATTAAAATTACTTTTAGAACAGTTATCTTCAACTTGGGCCGCTAAAAAGGCAAGTTTATCTGCACCTAGATAGGCTGCTCCCGACTTAAGCCCATGGGCTGCTTCGCCAAGCTCTTTATAGTTTTTAGCAAGCCATGCTTTTTTTACAGCATCAATACGAACTGGTGTTTCGCTACCGAAAATACTTACTAGCTTTTCAAATAGCTTAGTGCCCGTTTGCTCAGACATAAGTTGTAAAGCCGCAACTGTTTCCTTGTTCAAATCTAATTTATTCTTCACTTTAACTTCCCATGGCATCTTTGGCTTTTGCAAACTGATTAATTTTTTCTAGTAGTTGCATAGGTGAAAATGGTTTTTTTATGTAATCTAGGGCTCCTAAAGACATCGCTTTAGAAACAAAAGAGTCTTCTGACTTCATTGATAAAAAGATAGTCGGCGGTAACCGGCGTATATCTTTAAGCCTTTCAACCATCTGTAAACCATCCATTTTAGGCATTACAATATCAGTTATTAATAAATCTACCTTTTCTTGGTCCTTTAAATAGTTAAATGCATCCCACCCATTCTCAAAATGTTGAAAGTGGAACCTACCGTTCATGACCATAGCCGCCTTTATGATTTCGATATACTCAAGTCCATCTTCTACAATTACAGCGCTAAATTTTTTATTGCTCATACTACCCTATCGTCCTATTAGGCTATAATCTTTAAATACTATTAGTCTCATTTTGATAATTCTATTTTTTTCTCTGACTCTCTTAAACCTTCCACACTCACCACGAACTCAAGTCTCTTACCGTGCCTATATACATTATGCCTATTCATACCAAAAGTTTTTCTATTTACAACAAATCTAAAGTCAAGACCTTGTCTCACTTTTGATAACCAATCACTTCCCATTCGATCGCTTATTTTTCGAGCAATAACCTTACCAACGATAATTTCTTTACTCTTTAATTTGAGCTTCAATTCTCCACTATACTCAGTTGTACTTTTTTTTATGAATTTTTTACAAGCAATTTTTATTTCAGGATATTGTTCGACAAAAAACAACTCTTTCCCTCTAATAAAACTATTTTGCTTTAATCTCCCTGAGGACACAAACTCTGTTTTTATTTTGAATTCGCAAGACTTAATTTCTCCATTTTTTCCCAATTGAAACTCACCTTCAACAAACGGAAATCGACCGTAAGAGGGGCTTGGGTAATTTTTCTTTAAAATTTTGAAAAGTGCAAATGAAGATTTTGTATCTACAATGTAGTTTGACTCAGCATAAACATGAAATGAGAAAATAAATACAATTAAAATTATGAACTTCATATTAATCCCATTGCTTTTTTTAAATAACCGCCTTTTTGTCTTTTAACATATTCTTTTAATAACTTCTCTGCCTTTTCATGGCTGATTCTTTGATCAATTAGATCTTTGTAAATGCTATCACATTTTTTTCTTCTTATCACAGCATCAATAGGGTCATAAATAGCCTCAGCAAAATCTACTAGGCTGAGCATCCATTCAGGGGTTTTCTTTTTTGTGCCTTCTTTTTCATCTTCTGTTTTCATAGATTTTTTTAATATTTCATCAATTTTCTGGAGCTGCCCTTCATAAGCAGAGTATCTACCTGAATTACTCCGACACTCCTCAAGAAGTAATAAAACTTCTTCCTGGCAAAGATTATTAAAAACTAGTCGTGTTGTCAGGTAAGAAAACCCTTCTTCCATTTTAGCTTTATTACCAAATAAGATCTTTTGACAAGCATTGTAATTCATCAATCGATCTTCCCAACTATAGGCAAAGCCTAAACCTGTACCCTTAATATTCTGCATGCCAATCACTCTGCCCAAGTGCCCAACTGGTGAATTCAAAGCAATCTCAAGGTTAATTTGGTCTGCCGAAGCAAATGGATCTTCAATTAAAATAATTCTGCGGAAAAACCATTCTTTTAACTTTTCGGCAAAATCTTTCTTAAAATTATCACTGGCAGGAAAACTTAACTTCATTACTTTTTCTTTCATTTCACTGTAGTCTTTATAATTTAGAATTTCATTCTCTAAAAAACTAACATACTTTTCTTTATCTCCAAGCGAGTCACAATTATTAATTAAAGATTTAATATCTGAAAATAGTAAATCTAAATTTTTAGTGAATACTTCATTTATTTCTGGGTAAGTAATATCTTTACTAACTTTATCTTCACCATTACAGTATGCTTTTTCAACTTCATGAGCTAACCCATCTAACTCTTTAAAACTTTCAACCTGCTTTTCAAACTTAAGGTAAACCCAAACACGTGCTAGTCGCCTCCAAATTGTGGATTCAGAGCTATACACTCGTAACTTATTACAGACTTGCAAAAAATTCTCCGCCAGCTCCTCACCATTTTCTAAAGATTTCCAAATTTGAAATGTAGGCGAATGCTTTGACCAGGCATCTTCCATATATGATTTAAAGCCATTTAAGTTAGTTCCAATGACAATACATCGATCAGGTGAGATATCTTCAACTAGGATTGTTGCAAATATTTGCGACCTCGGTATTCTATCTGCACGATTGTTGATCACACTAGTTATCCAAACATGGGAATCCTTGTCCATTGTGTTTTCACGCAATCCCATTCTATCCCAATTTCCCACAGCAGCAAAACGTTCATTTGCCGACATACCATTTATAAACTCTAACCTCCTCATTAATAAATTGGCTTCAGGAAATGATTTTAAAACACCTAAATCTGGCACTATATGATCGGCCATCATCATAAGTGCATAATCTCTATCTATACCTAAAATCTCAGCCATATCCATACATAGTGATATATTTGTTGGGTGCTCTGCATAGGGAAACCTACTTTGTGTGTCTGGTGTAATTAAACCACCTCCAACAAAATCAACATGAGTGAATTCGGTATTCTTTTTTCTAGCTGCACTTGCAAGAACAGGACGCATTTGATCCTCAGTAGTCACCATAAAGCCATCTCGAGGTATAAACTCACACATAGTCTGTGCCACATTTATTCCTGCTGGCCCTTGAACATCTTCATGATCAGGGTGCGCATTAGTAATTGTAGACAAGTCATCGCGCATCCAATGCTCTTGTAAAGTCCTAACATAATCCGGAGTTAAGCCCATACACTCCCATAAGTAACAATTGGCTCCAAAACCAGCAGCTATACGAACAACATCTGTCTGCTCCCAAATAGTTGCCTTATCAAATGGTCTAAACAAGAAAACTTCCTTAAGAGGACCTTTAGGCAAGCTATGAACTACCATAGCTTCACAACCTGTGGTTTTTGAAATAACCTCTAAACCGATGCCATGAAAAAGTGCAGCTTTAAGCCTTTCAGTTCCCGATTTCCCGCGAGACCCCCAGCCACCAACTACTAGTGATATACTATCTCTATTGTTTTTCATTTCTGTATTCATTCTATAGTGCCTAATGACAAAGTATAAAAATAAGACCGCAGTAAAAAGTGATAGCTCCATCAAAGTATTTCTGTATAGCGAAACAAAATAAATTTTAAAATTTTCCCAATGGACAGAAGCTAAGATTGGAAAGGAAGAGAAGAACCTTGTAACCTTCTCATCCTTTGGAGTACTTTCATTTTCATACACATAAGGCTGAAATTTCACTGACACTTTATGGTTTTTAAGAGTTTCAATATAATGATTTGGCTCATTGGCCATTTTATCATTCCAGTTTCTCAATACAGCAATTTTTTCAAAATTATGACTAATACTAAAAAATGATAACACTCTTCCAAACCAAGTCTTAGGGTAATGTATAATTGTTATGCCATCACTTGAGTACATATGCGTTTTATTAAGAGGCCTAATAGGATTTATTGATGGGATAAGGTCGTCTAAAAGTGGCAAAAAAGGTCGCCATCCATTTTCACTAGGTAAAAATCGAGGTTCGCCAGGAACAACAGTTGGATTGGTTTCTCCCAACAATGACGATGGTACTCGAACATCACCAAAGTACTTACGGCCAATGTTATGACTAAAAGCTTGCCTCTTATCCGGGCGATCTGTTCTGAGTTCGTGCCAGAACCTCCAAAATCTAAAGCCGAAGTTAAACCCTTTATAAACTAAAAATTTATCTTTTTTTTCTCGAATATCAAAGCCCCATCCATCTTGAGCAATTACAGATAAAATTCTAAATATATCTAATTTTTGCAGATTAGAAATTCTATTTTTATGGATTTGAATAGAATCACCAACGTCCAACACTTTAATTTCATTAATTAGTATATCTTTAACTTTTTTTCTTTCATCATCTTTTTCTGTCCATAAAAATTCAATAGCCATACTTGCCGACCTTCGACAGGATACTTTGGGGTGACTATCTTGTACATGACGAAGTATAGTAATAACCTCTCCAACAAACTTATTTGACTGTAGCTTATTTTCAAAATTAATTTTTTTATGAAAGTTTCTACAGCATTTAATAGCAACTAAAGTAACAAAACTATCTTCATTTTCATTTTTGAATAATTTTCTAATATAAGATAAACACTCATCTCCAATAGCTTGCATTAAAACTAATAACTGTAGAGCAATAATACCTTCGGCTCTAACACTTGGCTCCAGCTCTGTATCGAGCCTTTCAAAATAAGTTTCGAGTATATATTCAACAGGTAAAAAGTGTGCTATTTTGTAAAATGACTGTCGCACAAAAGGGCTGCTATCATCCTTTGCATCGTTAATAAATTTATAAGAAAATGGAAATTGATTAATATTATTACCTAAAAATATTATTATCTTTCTTCTTAAAAAAATATCATCTTTATTTTTCTTACTAAAGTATCTAGTCTCAAGTAGTGTCTCAAATAAGTTTACATCAAAGACACTCAATAAGTAGAAAGCTTCAAGAGAAACCCATATATCTTCTTGGTCATCTATAGCAAACCTTGAAATTAGCCTACGAATATCTGCTCCAATAATAATTTTATGAATTTTTTTAGGAACACTAACTAAGATTTTATTAAGACTAATTAAAAGAAATTTTCTAAAATGAAAGTAGTCAGACTCATAACTTAAAACTTTATTTAGTTTTCTGTCCCAGCCTTCATTCTCCCAAAATTTTTCATCATGGACGTCTTTATTCTCAATGTAATATGGAAATACTCTTTCTATTGACTGACAAACAAATTTTAATCTTCTTTCAATTCGGTCAATTATTTTTAAATACCTTTCTTGAATGCAATCAGCACCAAAGTGACGTTTAAAGGCTTTAGCATCTTTTTTCAACTCAATTCTAGTGGCTCCAAAGTCTGAAGCACACTTTAAAATTAACCCCTGTATATCCTCAGGCTCATCTGCTAAAAGAATATTTTTTTCAAAAACCTCAAAAATTTTTTTATATTTATTAATTTCTTCAAAGGACTCATCTATGTAGTAAAATAAAGTTTCCCAAAACTCATCCATTAATTCTGTAAAACTATTAAATTGTTTTGATTGATTTTTATTTTCAAAAAAATTAACAACCATTTTTAAATACGGTTGATTGGCTCTGACTTCATAGTCAAGAAACTCTCCCTGTAAAACTGTAATGAGTTTTTCTATTTGTTTATCTACCATAATTAAGAATATCTATATTATACTTAGGAGATAACCTCGAACGCA
>CALLBC010000223.1 GCA_938001965.1 uncultured Bdellovibrionales bacterium
CGGGCTAACAATTAATTGACTTGACAATAACGCGATGCGCATATTATAAAAGGGGTTCACCGTGGAGGCTCTATATGAAGCTGATTTTAGTATTAATATTATCTCTTGCAATGATTTCTTGTTCATCTGATGGCAAGGGCAAAACGGCAGCCAATGCTTTATGCAGTAAAAGCACATTAAACCTTAGTAGCTACAAACCTAAACGTGCAAAAACTATTAGTCTTCCATCTAACCCAAATAAAAGTGATGATGACGAAGTTGCTAAAGATGGCATTTATATTTTAAAAAGCTCTACTGTTCATGTTCATGACTTAGGACAACCCGTTCCTGATGAGTTTGAAACCAAGGGCCCTGAGTTCTTACAGTTTTCAATTATTTATAGAGCTGCTTCTCAAAGTAGCGCTGATAAAGAAAGTAACACTGCAAGCTTTAATGGATCAGTAAACTGCCTATCTGGCTTAATGCCTGGTCATGCTGGTAATATTAGCTATACTTCTAATGTTCCAACTTCAATTGAAGTAAAAGATCTCGGCACTAATTTTATTTCTAAAACAGTTAGTGCTATTGAGTTTGGTTACCAGAAAGATCGCTCAATGAAAATAACTTCTAGTCCAATTACTGATAAAAGTTCTGTAGATAAAATTGAAAAAATTAATACATCAGACAATGAGGTGATTACAAATATATACAGAAGTAGTCCTACTGCTGAGGTATACCAACTACAAAGCAGAGTTACTCAAGGCGATGTCATTTTAACGGTAATTAATGAGTACACTCGTTGTGTCGATCCAAACGAAGAAGATACAACAGACGAAATCAAAGAAAAACGCAAAGACCGCACTCAAGAAGAAACTGATAAGCTTGAAGAAGAATATAAGCTTTGTATGAGCCGCGTGATTAACCTTAAGAGCAAATAATATTTAAGACCGAAAGCTTCATTGACAAGGGTGTAGAATTTTCAGTAACTCCACCCTCAAATCCTCATAGATTCGAGCTCATATGGAATGCATCTTGTAATACAAATAAGTATTAAAAGAGGTTTATATGGCAATTAATAATGAAAATGGATCTGTTAAAAGCAGTGTTAGTTTATCAATCACCATTCATGTGATTATTGTGGGTTTATTATTATTCTCTCCGCAAATAAAAGAGCTTCCGCTCATCAAGGACCTAATTGGAGCAAGAACATCAACTGATATGAATCTTGAAGCTGCAATTGGCTCCAGTGAAGAGGTCACTGTTGCTTATGTTAAGCCTGAAAAAAATAACATTAAACAAATAAATTCAGCTAAAGATTCTATTGAAGTTAAAGAAGATACACCTTCTAAAATTGAAAAAAATGAGGTTCCTAGTATTCCTGAAAAACAAATTAGTAAATCAAAAGTCAAAAAGATGTTTGCTAAATCTAATATTGAGCCAAGCGATCTAAAAGAACCTAAAAAAGATAATCTTGAAAAGGATGACATCGATTTAGAGAAAGAATTAGATAACCGCTTAGATGACATAGCAGACGAAGATAAAAAAATAGACGATGAAGAACAATTAGCAGAACAGTCTCCTAAGCTGTTTAAAAACCCTAACCCAGGGCCTGAGGTTGACCACACTCTTGGCTCTACAAATGGATTCAAAGATCGTACTGAGTTTGTTCGAGACGGCAGAAAATTAAAGCAAGTTGCTGGCAACCCAATACCAGTTTACCCTAGCAGCGCCCGCTTAACTAAAAACCAAGGAACTGTATTATTAAAATATTTAGTGACTGATAGTGGATCTGTTACAGACATAAGAGTTATTCAATCTTCAGGATCTCCTGAACTTGATAATGAAGCAGTAAATAAAATTCAACGTTGGAAATTTCAACCAGGACAGGCTGGAGAAACTACTCACCCAGTTACATTTAAACTAAATGGGCCTAGTGAGCAGCTACCTTCAAGGCTTAGAACAACCTCAAAGAATGGGTAATATTACTTATTATCACCAAATAATTCAGCTTTAGACTTAGTTGTTCCGTTTTCACGGTTAGCAGTTTTACGCTTTTTACCCATACGAGATAATTTGCGCTTACGGATTAGTTTTAATTTACGAGTTGCTGAAGCCATAATGCTCTCCAAAAAATTTGCCTTATTTTAAGGCTCTATTCAAAACATGTTAGTTATCAAAGGGGCACCCTAAAGTCAACGCTATGCATGCCTCCTCGGCGGTAAGTGTCTTTTTGCTGATATGAGTAATCAATTCTAAACTTTGGGCCATTAAAACCAAGGCCAATAGTGTAGTATTTATAGCCACTTAGGTCATTCTTGTTCCACCCCAGTCGAAAAGCACCAAATTGCCCAATTATACTCTCAAGACCAAGCATATACTTACCTCTCCAGCCCTTGAACTCATCATCATAGGCCACCACATCAGCCTTAAGCTTCAAGAATTTATCAAATAAGTAAGTTAATCCGCCCCCCACATTAAGAGGCTCTTTTAAGTATGATGGTATTGAGCTGGAAGGTTCTATTAAATTTTGTGCAACTAAGGCCAGGCCCATACTGCTGTTTGGATTATACATTAAACCCAACTGCCCATTCCACTGCTGGTGACTGTCGTTATTATGTTTTTGTCGCAAGTAAGTTAAGGCCAGGCCTACAGACAAATGCTTCATTACAAAACTGCCGACTGTTGCTTGTACAAACATTTCTTTAACAGATCCCACAGAAGAAAAATGTCTTTTGCGATCTAGGTAAGTAATACCACCAGGAAAAACTGAGCCTTTATGATTATCTATAATTGAACCACCATAAACTCTTTCATGAAGATCTTGAGACCAGTAACCATCTGTAAAAAATAATGCCGAACTAAACTCTGGAGCATGAACAATAGTTGCAGGGTTTAACAAAATAGTTTCACCCACTTCTGTTGCGGCTCTCCCCGCACCACCTGTTGCCGAAGTAACAGGTCCAGTGAATACTTCTCCAAAACAATAACTACTTGTAAGTATTATAATCGCATAATACGATATTAGTTGCATTGCAGCTAAGGTGATTTTTTTTATGTATTTAAAATTTATATTCATAATTATACTCTCCACTTATTTTACAACCTACGCCAAAACACCCTCTGCGCCTAATATACTAAAACATAAAACCGTACAAAAGGGTGATAGTTTATATAAAATACTTCATAAAAATCATATTTCACGAAAAATCACTAATAAACTTTTATCAAAGTATCCACACCTAAAAAAAGTTACTTTATCGCCCGGTCAAATTTATAGCATTCGCAAAACAAAAGACCAAAACTCAGTATCAATATACACAGAAATGGGTAAAAAACTATTATTTTGGCATAATCATAAAAAAAATAGCTCTGGTGTTAAAAGAGTTAACGACGAACTAACAACTAAGCCACAAACTGTTCAAGGTAAAATCCACGGCTCATTGTTTGGAAGTATAAGTAAACATATTTCTAACCCGCTTGTCCCTTATAAATTCCAAGATGCATTTTTGCTCCATTTTAACTTAAACCGTGACATACTTCCTGGTGCTAAATTTAAGTTTACTATCGAGAAAAAATATCACAAAAATAAGTTTATAAAGTATGGAAATATTCTATCCGCAGAGCTTGAATTAAAAGGTAAAATGGTAAAAAGAACACTGGTTCGTCATGTAAATGGTTTTAGTTTTGCTGGCTCGATCAATGAAGCTAATCGTCCTTTTTACTCTCCCGTTGATTACTTACACTTCGCTAGTTTATACAAGCGAAGACGCTTTCACCCAGTAAAAAAGCGATATATGGCCCACCAGGGTATTGATTTTGCCCTTCCTGAAGGCCGGCCAATTTATTCAGTTCTAAGTGGAAAAGTAAATTCTGTTGGCTACAACCGTAGTGCTGGCAAATATATATCTGTTAAGCATCCAAATGGCTATATTTCTTATTACAACCATTTATCTCGACATTTTAAAGGTTTAAAAAAAGGGCGCTATATTAAGGCTGGCCAAACTATTGGTTGGATTGGCTGTACTGGATCTTGCACAAAGGCTCACCTCCACTTCGCCATAAAAAAAGGAAATCACTTTATAAACCCAATAAAGTTAATAAAAAGCTACCCTTATAAAGCAAAGAAAAAGGTTCGAACTTTTATAGCTAAAAACCGTTAAATACTTTAACTATTGACCTTTCAAGCAGCTATGCTACTTTTATGTAGTATGAAAGCTTTAAGTGTAATTTTACTATCAATTTTACTTAGTTCTTGTGCCCTATTTAATGATGGGCAAATTACACCACAAGAAAAACGAAAAGCTGCCCTTCATCTTAAAATTGGTACTGCTCATTATGGCAATGGCAAATATCACAGCGCCTTAAAAGAGTTTATGACGGCCAATGAAGTAAGCCCCAACGACCCATTAATATTGAATAACCTGGGGATTGGGTATTTTGCCCTCAATCGACTTCCTTTATCTGAAAAGTATATTAATAAAGCTTTATCTATTAACCCAAAGTATACTGACGCTCGCATTAACCTTGCCAAGGTTCAAATTGAACTTGGCCTATATGGTGAAGCCCTGCGGAATTTAAAACTTGCTGAAAATGACCTAACTTACTCTGCTGTGGATAATATCCATTATCATACTGGATTAGCCCTTTTTAAAATGAAACAGTTTCAGCCTGCCGAAGAAAGATTTAAGCTAGCCTTAAATAAAAATCCTAACCACTGTTACGCCATGTTTTTTTACGGACGATCTCTGTTTGAAAAACGTGATTACCGTGCTGCCTCAGAAAGCTTAGATAATTCAATTGGACTTTGTGAAAAGTTTAAAGTGGATGGCGCACATTTTTATAGTGCTTTAAGCCACTACAAAATAAACAATTTAAATACCTCTTCATCGCGCCTACAAGAATTACTCGAACTTTATCCTAAAACCCATTTTGCTAAAGACGCAAAAGAAATGCTGAAGATGTTAAAATGAAAATAGTTGGGGATTACTTAAAAAAACATCGAGAAATAAAAAATATTTCACTCGAGCAAGCTGCACTAGTTACTAAAATTAGTGCTGGCACACTTAGAGCAATTGAAGAAGCAAACCTTAAGAAACTCCCGTCCAAGTCTTACCTTAGGGGCTTTGTGTTTTCTTATGGACAATTTTTAGATGTTGATAAAAATGAGCTTGAAAAACTCTTTGCTGAAGAAATGGGAAGCACAAACCCAAAAGTACATCAAGAAATCATTCAAAAGCAAACATGGCAAACTATTCCTTTAATTAATAAAATCAAAATTAATGCCAAAACATTTATTGTGGCCGGGCTTGTTGGCTTACTATTTCTTGCCATAACAGCACAAAGTATAATTAAAAAATACCAAAATGAAAAAGTCATTACTCCTAATGTGGCCATTGTTGAAACTAAAAAAATTCTTCATCCAGAACCCATCGCAAAGCCCATAGAAAAAAAGGCTATTGAAGAGACAAAGGCTAAAGACGAGGCAATACCAGCCGTTAAAACTGCTACACAAATTACTCAAGACACCATATATCAAGACTCTAAAGAGTTTAAAGAGCTTATTATCCAGGCCAAGGACGATACTACTGTAACAATTAAAATTGGCGACAAAGAAAAAAGAAATATTAAATTACTTAGTGGGGATTTCCACACCATTAAAGCTAAATCTAAGTTAATCTTTCAAGCTCCAGATCCTAAATCTATTAAATTAATATATAACGGAGTATTACAAACTAAGTTTGAAAATAATGACAACCCGATTACAGTCACTTACTAATTAAAGGCTGAGTTTTATTTTGACCAAAATAATATATGCAACAATATATATCTTTATCGGATACCTTATATTTGGTTTGTACATTAGCAACCAAGATATAAAAGTTATTGAACCCACAATTCAATCAAAGAATGCGTCTGATTTTTATGATTACAAAGGAGCCATTAATGTTCATTCTCATCTTAGTACTGGCACCGGCACACTACCAGAAATATTTAACTCGGCAGTAAAAGCCAAGTTAGATTTTATTGTTACAACTGACTTGAACACCTTCCCTTTACCCCTATCTAATAATAACTACTACAATAAAGTATTAGTTATGATAAATTCTGAATTTAGCTACTTGGATTCCAAACTTATATACATAAAAAATAAATCAAATGAACTGATAAATAATTTAGGACAAGCCAGTGCTGTATTATCTGAGCATCTTAGTGACCCACAAACTAAAAGTGATTCATTATTAATTTGGGCTCACCCTACTAAAAAAGGTTCCAAATGGACTGGCGATATCCCTTTGGGACTTGATGGCCTTGAAATAATTAATTTGAAATCTTTATGGCAAGACTCATGGTTAAATAAAAAAATTACTTTTATTTGGTCTTTCTTGATTTATCCATTTAACCCTGAGCTTGCATTCTTAAGACTCTTCCAAAGAGCTGAAAAGGAAATTCAATTATGGGAAGAGCTCAATAAAGGTCGCCTTCGCATTGCCTTTGCTGGCACAGACGCTGAGTCTCGCTTTAACTTTTTTAAAACACCACTTAAGTTTCCGTCATATGAAACTCTATTTAAAATTGTTAGTAATCATATTTTAATCCGCTCTGAACTCACGGGCGACTACAGCAAAGATCAACCGAAAGTTTTTAATGCCTTAAAAGGAGGCCAGTTCTACTTAAGCCTTGATATGATTGGCGACCCAAAGGGGTTTTTGTTTTACTTACAAACTCCAAGAAAAAAAGAATATATGGGATCAACTATAAAATTAAAAGCTGGGAGTAAACTAAAAATTACTCTTCCAGAAAACATTAAGGTTCCCACAAAAATTAAAATTTATAGAGACAATAAAGAGCAAACCAGTTTAGTTAATAAAGAGAACTCTTATGAAATAAAAAAGCCCGGTATTTACCGAGCTGTTGTTTTTACAAAAATCAGTTTACCATTCCCCGAAGGGAGAAAGTGGTTCCCATGGATCTTTACCAATTCAATTAAAATCGATTAGTTTCCACCGCTTCCTGTACCATTACTGCCGCTACCATTAATACTAGGTGGCTCAATACCTTGTCCAACTCCACTCGTGTTCGTATGGCGTTCAGTATTACAATGTGGGCAGTTTGTCTGAATTATTCCCGTCTCAATAGTCATATTACCCGCCTCAAGATCGCTACTGGCCACCATAGTTCCATCACCCAAGTTTATATCCTCTGTATTATAATTAGCCTTGGCATGTGCCACGGCTGAAAAACCTATAAATGTTAAAATAATAATAAATAGCTTCATATCAATCTCCTAAATTCCTAATTCTGATGTTGCAGGTGAAATCACCTCAAGTAAGTTACTAAAAATTCCAGCAACTTGGCTAGCCACTATTGGCCCCTCTTTACTATCAACTTTCTTGATCTTGCCACCTGGGTTATAGCTAACACGAATTGACCCAATACCTGGCCTAGTTATTAGCTTTGGCTTACCCACTTTATTATCGTATTTAATATGCACAACCTTTTTAGCCTGGTCTATAATTGAAGCAATTCGACCATTTTTATCATACTTTAATTTTATTTTTTGTCCTGTTGAATTTATAGCCGAATATAAATTACACTTTGGGGCTTTGTATGAAAAGTCAGTATTTACAGTTTTAAATAACTTTTTCGACTTCGGAGATCTTGATGCTGTTTTTCTATCAAACCTATAAAACTTACTAATTACTTTTGAAACTTTTAAACATTTATTTTGATAAAAGAATGTTGAAGTTTTAAATGGCTCTGTTTTGGTTTTTATTTCTCCACTGTCATAATATGTAAACTTGGTTACGGCATTTCCAGCCGTTATATTTACAGCCTTACCATATTTAGGATGGTAAGTTGTTTCTGATTTTTTTCCATTTATTTCAGCGGTGGTCCTAGCTAAATACCTCGAACCATCAGCTCTTTTTTTATGTATAAATTCATATTTACTATTATTTGTTACCTTTGCCCCACACTTTTTCTGAACGGTTGATGAATAATGATTTAAAGGGTCTTTTCTATTGCTGGTATAGTTATAAGTCTCGATACAATTGCTTCTATCTTTAAATGAAAGCACCCAATCTTTATTTTTGTCATATGTTAACTTTTTATCAGTTTTATCGGGGTAAGTGACTCTTATTAAGTTATGTAAGTCATCATAAGTGTAGGTATAAACATTTTTCCAGGCATTTTTAGCATATATTAAGTCTTCACCTTTATACTTAAAAACTAAATTCATATCTTTGGGCCCCTTAATATTTGAAACCTTATTTGATTTTTTATCTAGTTTAAAGCTCAAGCTTCGGCCATTGTTATCTGTCACTTTACTAACAAAACCATCTTTATATGATATTTTTAAAAAGTTATTATTTTTATCATACATATAAATTAATTGACCTTTTATATTATATTTTTCATGGCTGCCATCGGCTAAAGTTCTTTTAAATTGATTATTTGATAATACAATGCTCTCTTTCTTTCTGCCAAAAGCAAGATATTTAATGCCGGATTTTACATCTCTTTTAATATTAAATTTCTTTGCGTACTTTTCTCTCTCCCAAACATCAATTTGAAGTCTATTTTTTATTGTTTTTAAATTTTGTTTTGTGTATTTTTTTGTTGCCTTAAGGTTATTCATAATTCTTGCAATTGTTTTTTTAATTGAAGAGCTCGATCCTGATGAAACATATTCAACTTCGTTACCACCACCACAAACTACAATTTTAATATTTCCCTCTGGAGTTACTTTTAATTTACTTTCATAATCAGAACACCAGCCAAAACCAAATAATCCATTATGTAATGATCTACTATTATATGTTCTTTTTAACTGTAAATTATATCCTGTACCGTCCAAAGAGATATCAGTCCAAGTGTGAGAGTAGTTCGCATTTTTCATATCTACAAAGGCATATGAATTAAGTGAGAAGATGAGTAAACCTAAGAGCAATATATATTTCATATAACAACAGTCCTTGTCAGTTAATTTTGTCTATACATTATCTCACTAAGCAGAGTTAAAGGTCTATTCAGAAGGTTTTTGGTCACAATTATCTACACTTAAGGGAAGCCAAAAACATAAAGACCAAAAACTAGCTTATTAGGTTTAAATAGCCAAAGGTCTAGTACATATAACAACAGCGCAGCTTTATCATAATTTATCAATTACGACAGGTTCGCTTACCTATACTTTTATTGTTATTATTTTTTTGATCATGACTCCACCAATAATTTGAAGACCAACAACCATAGTTAGAGCTATCCAGCCTATGAAAGTATTGAATAATGGAGCAATATAACCGGGATCAATAATGGCAAAGACTCCAAGTAAAACAAAAGGCACGCAAGTCATAATGAACCCCTGCATAATTCCTTGTGCTGTCATTGCTTCAATCTTTTTTTCAATTTTTTGACGATCTCTGATAGTGGCCACAATTGTTTCAAAAGTTTCCCCTAAGTTACCACCAGTCTCTTTTAGGATATTAACAGATGTTACAAGCATCTGAACATCTTGACGCGGAATCCTTTCTCCAAACTCAGAAAGCCCCTCTTCTAAACTCATACCTAACTGCATTTTATTTAATATTAATTTGAACTCTTCTGGCAATGGTCCATTCATGTTGGCAACTACGCGATCTAGAGTTTGGGCAACGCCTAAACCAGATCTAATACCATTTCCCATTATTGTTAAGCCATCCACCATTTGGGCAACCACTTGATTACACCTTCTTTCCCATAAGTAATTCATTACAAGCTTGGGAAGTGACCAACCAAAGATAGTAACTCCCGAGCCAAATATAATGCCAGCCACTAAATTTGGCCAAAATAATAAAAATACTACAAAGCCTACACCAAAACTAATTAATAGCATTGCCAGAGTTATTTTCTTTTTGTCTGATGTGATTAGCATCTTTTCCATTATCTCAATTACTTCTTTTCGCGAACCAAGACTTCGTTTATATAAAAAATTTAAAATTTTGTCAGACATTAAATAAGAAAATAAAAATACACAAATCCCAAAAACAGGAATTAAAAAATATGTATTGCTTAGTAAGCCACTCACTATTTACCTCCCACTTTTTTCTTTTTAACCATTACTCTTGGTCTAACTACTTTTGATTTCTTGATTGGAGTTGGGCCACCAGGTTTAGGTTTATTTGTTGACGATGATGTTGTGAATAAACTTCTTGGTATTTTAATTCCTCTTTTTTCAAACTCTTCAATAAAAGTTGGAATTAAACCCATTGCCTGAAATTGCCCAATTATTTTTCTATTCTTATCAAATCCTTCTTCTTTAAATCTAAATATTTCTTGTAAAGTAATTGTGTCACCTTGAGTTCCAACCACTTCTGTAATGCTTTTTATTTTACGACTTCCATCACTAAGTCTTCCAATTTGAATAATTAAATGTACTGCGCCACCAATTTGATCTCTAATTGATTTTACTGGTAAGTCCATGCCTGACATCAAACATAAGGTTTCAAGCCTAGCCACAGCTTCCCTTGGGTTATTTGCATGCACTGTTGTCATAGATCCATCGTGACCTGTATTCATGGCCGATAGCATATCTAAGGCTGCACCATCACGACACTCCCCTACAATCACGCGATCAGGTCTCATACGTAATGAATTCTTAATTAAGTCTCGAATAGTTACTTCACCGGTCCCTTCCATATTGGCTGGACGTGTTTCAAGGCGCACCACATGCTCTTGACTAAGTTGCAGCTCGGCCGCATCCTCAACAGTAATAATGCGCTCATTAGACTGAACAAAACTTGAGATCACATTTAATAAAGTTGTTTTACCTGATCCGGTACCACCAGAAATAATTATATTTAGATGTTGCTCCACACAAATTTTTAAAAAGTCTGCCATGGCTTGAGTCATCGACCCAAATTGATCAACTAAATGCCCTATAGTAATGGTTTCCTCAGGGAATTTTCTAATTGTCAAAGAAGGGCCATCAATGGCTAGCGGCTCAATCACTGCATTTACACGACTACCATCAGCCAAACGAGCATCCACGTACGGCATTTTCTCATCAATACGACGCCCCAGTGGAGTCACTATTCTTTCAATTACATTTCTTAATTGTAAATTTGAGGTAAACTTTACTTTTGACAATACAAGTTTACCACCTCTTTCAGCATAGATCTGATTTGCACCATTCACCATTATTTCAGATACTTTTTTATCTTCTAATAACTCTTCTAAAGGGCCTAAACCTAAGGACTCATCTAAAACTTGTTTAATAATTTGTGATCGCTCTTCTCGGCTAATGCCTTTGGCAAGTCTATCTGTTAAGTTGGAAATTACTTGTTGGGTTTTGTTTCTTAACTCTTTCTCTTTAGACTTATCACCTTTCATGTTTGTTAAGTCTTTTTTTAGATCCATTTCCTTAATTAGTTGTGAATGAATCTGTAGCTTTAATAATGTCATTGCATCGGGACGACCTTTCCCATCGTCTACCACATCAAAATTATCTACTGAAGAACTGCTAGCCTCAGTAGTGCGCTTGGGACGCGATACTGATTTCAGCTTTTGCAGCAGGCCTCCAGTTAAATTTCTTGCTACGTCATTATAAGCACCAGATATTGGCGCTTTTGGTTGTGATAAAACAAAAGGCACCGCTCTTTGTAAAGCGCCAAAGGCTGACACATCATCCTGTGGAATTGCACCAATAACATTTCTTTTTAAGTTGTTCATGATGGCCTGAGGACTTATCGCCGCTCTTGATGCCTTATTAACAACAATATGAATCATATTACTAGGTATTGTAAACCTAGATAACTGACTAATCATTTTTCTAGTTTGATTTAAAACTAAAACCTCTGGGCTTGTTACGACCATAACAATGTTACAGTGATCTAATATTGAAAGTTGTAAATCATTAATCTCTGTTCCCAGATCAACAACAATGTATTTATAATAATGACTAATAGAATAGAGCTGTTTTTTAAATACTTCTGCCGAGGCATCAAGGGTTTGATCAGGGCTTGTCACTGCTGGCAAAAATGATAAGCCAGAGTTATGTTTACTAATGAATTGCTTAATGTTTTCTTCAGTCATTGCTGCTGTTGAAGTGCATAGATCATTAATACCTTTTTGAGGGCGCAATCCTAAAATTACATTTTGATCACCACAGCTATTACTATCAAGATCTATAAGTAATGTTTGCTGACGCATTTCTCGCAACAGAGTTAAAGATAGGTTTGCTGCAAATACACTTTTACCTACGCCGCCTTTACCGCCAACAATAGCAATCACATTACAATTCGGGTGAATAGACAAACTATACTCCTCCAAAGGTTTATCAAGTACTTATCGACTAAATTGACCTATTTCTATACACGACGAATGTCTAAAGCTGGCGGGTATATTGAGTAATTGACTGGGCCTACAGACTAAAGCCTACCTTACTAGATACCTAATGTTTTTTGTAATGCCATTTCTATTTAAACCTAAATTTATGATAGAGCTTTTTTTAAACTGGTCTAACAATTTCATTACAGAACTTATACTGTCCAGAGGAATATTATTAACATTCAATAACTGATCACCAACTTTTAAACCTAAGCCATTATCAAATACTCCATTTTTTTTAATGTATGTAATTTCAAACCCTTTTATACTTCCACTATCATCTTTTATAATTTTTGTTCCTGCATCATTTAGAAACTCTGATAAATTACCAGTAACTTTATCGATTAATTTACGATTAACATGATATTCTTTTTTTTCATTTTTATATATATCTTGCTTGTTTACAGATCTATCTTTTAAAAATTTACCTGTCGTAATATATTCAATTGAGTTATTTATTTTATTTTTAATATAAACTTTTAACCTTGATATCTTAACAACTTCTGCCTGGTCAGAAATAGTTTCACTAGTGCGATAAGATCCACTGTTAATTGAAGCAATGCTTTTCTTGTTGTCAGAATATACAATAGTTCCAACCAACCTTAGGTTTAATTTACTTTTGGGTGATTTTAAATAAATTTTGTCATTAGCAAAAGCACTAGAGGAAACAAGGGAGATTAAAAAGAACTTCCCAATTTTTTTTACCATTAGTTTTTAAGCCTAAATTTCCGTTTAATTTGCTCTGCACCAGCGCTGGCAGAACTTTTTATAATAGGAGTTATAAAAACAACAAACTGACTTTGTTTTCTTTGGAAGTCTTTTGAGGCCATTAATGAAATTATTGGATTGTTACCCGGAGGAGCCTTATTATAACCCGTTGAGGTTGTGCTACTAATTAGTCCACCAATAGCAGCACTTTGACCACTACGAACAACCAATGTTGTATTAATCTCTTTATCATTCACTAGTGGCGCGCCGCCAGCATAGCCCGTTAAAGCCTTCACACTAAATTTAGTTTGTAATTTAATACTATCAGAACGCTCTCCTAAGACTTCAGGAGTAATTGCGGTGTTAATTCCAGTGTCGGCAAATTCAGTTTTAGGCCCTTCTTTCGTAGCTGTAATATACGGGATTTTTGATGTTGATTTTAAAGTTCCAAGCTTTCCATCTTGTACAATAATACTGGCACTTTGCAGCTCCCTAGCATGGCCATGAGACTTTGCCCAATTTAACTTCGGCAATAAATTTGTTATTACACCTGTGATCGTTGAAGCAATACTACTTGGCCCTCGGCTACCGGTAGAAAAACCAATCTTAGACTGATCCCCTGACCCTAAACCTGGTGTCCACTGAAAGTTAAAACCTTTTTGGTAATCTTTGTTTAATTCAACAAAGTGAACCACAATTTGTATAATTTTTTTGGGTGCAGCAGCTGGCGCGGCCTTCACATTCACTAAATTTATAATTTTTGCTTTTTCTGCCTTTTTAGTTCTTTTTGCAGAGTCTGACTCTTTATTTACTTCATCTGGCAAATAGGCTTGAGCTAAAATATAAGCTCTGTCTTTTTCGTCTTTACTATTGGCAAATCCTTCAAGTAAAAATACACCATTCACTGCTTTAACACTTATTTCTGGATTATTAATCGCCCTTTCCATGTACCTAGCAATTTTAACTTGGGCCATAGGACTAAGCCTTACTAAAGAGGACGCTTCATTACCGTACTGATTAACAACAGAGAAAATTCTAGATATATCACTTGGCAAAATAACTTCACCATCAACCACTACACGGCCGTTTAATATTTTAACCTTAATCCCTTCAATATCTCTTAATAGACCTTGAATTTCTTTAGCTGTTTTTGCAACATTTGTTTTTTTAACATCTAATCTGAATTCATATAAAATATTACCTGTTCTTTTATCACTAATAAATAGTGAACAATCATTTACCCTTGTTGGGTTTATGCGTAAAATTTTCTCTTTTGGGTTAAATTGTAACTTAGCACACTTTTTATAGGTCCCTGTTCGACCAAACTTAACTGGTGCAGCGGGAATTTTAATATCTTGATATAAACCAACAAACAACGAAACATGCTTAACTGGATGTCTTCTTTTTTTGGCGTGCAGATCCGCTGTATTTACAATCAATACCAACGCACAAAAAATTAAACATATATTATTAAATATATTCATATTCATATATCCCTTAATCTATATCCTCGAATGGGCCAGATTTCTTTTTTCTTCGTTTTTTAGGTTTAGGCTTAATAATCGTAGCTGCTGGTATTCTGGGTGCAACATATTGTATTTTTGGTTTCTTAGGCCTTACTTTTTTAATGATATTGGTAATTGAGGTTGGACCATTCTTTTTACGTATTTCCTGATCACTTGGATGCCTCAGGGTGTAGTAAATAGATCCCGGCGATGCATCTAGAATATAAACCAACTGCTCTGCTTCTTGGGGGCTTACTTCCACTAAGATTGTGGAGTAGTCTGTGTCTTCTCTTAAGTTATTTACAATATAACCCTTTCCATCTTTTTCAAATAGTCTTGGCAGCTCATTAATAATTTTCATTCCTGTGGCTAACACAGTAATATTTTGTAAAATCGTTTTTACTTTTTTAGATTTTTGTGGCCCAGAGCCAACAGTCACTGCTACCAATACATCAATACGGTCTCCCGGTTTTAGTAGCTTTGCCACACCACGAGTGGAGTCTATGGGCAGTGCCATACCACGTTTTGTAGGTGCCACTTGCGAGGATGGGTTAATCCCAGGACCAGGTTGCCTAATTTTACTTTCTAAAACTTGCTCGCCAACATTAATGGGAGCTAAGGCCACTTGGCCCACTGCAATTTCTGGGTCCGTTAATGAGCCGGGCTCAGAAAAGTCTACTGGACGTTCTTGCACTTGCAACATCGTCTCATCAATAGTTTGCATTTCTTTGATTTCGGTTTTAGCCACTACCACCCTCTTTTTTGCCCCAAACTTCTTAGTTAATTCAGCACTTTTTTCTTGCGTATAACTATACAATAAGAATACAGCAAAAATGGCTGCTGCTACAGAAATCCATAGTGTTCGTGTCTCATTCTGGTTCATAATTGCCACCTTTTTTTACGAAATTGCTTTAATTTCGATTTCATTTTAGGACGGTTCCGCTTAACCTTACTCACAATTCACATCCAAACAGTATCCATAACCAATTTGTATCCATATTGGATTCACTCCATCTTTGGGCCCAACCACACTACTGGGGCCTCTATCAGCATTAGGGTCAGTAATTGCACTATGCATTGCACTTGTGGGGTCTTCTAATTCACCACGATCTCTCGTTTGAAAATTTGAAAAAGAAATATTCATTCTTGGTGCAACAAAGTCTTGAAAAGTTCCATCATTGATTGCATGAAACCTAAAGGATCGATCCTCATAAGTTAAACCAGGCACTGACTCTCGAAATTGTTTTAAATTACTTCTATTTCTGAATGTTTCAAAGGCGTAAGTTCTTGCTGCAATAGAATTTAAAATACTGGCGTGAATAGTTCCCCAAAATCCCATTGCGTAGGTCATTAAAACCATGAAAACAACTAATAAGGGTATGGTCTCAAGCACTGCCATACCCTTTTCATTATTTAAAACTTTATTTTTTTTAAAAATAGGTAAACTATTAAACTTTTCGTTTAAAAATTTGAGAGTTTGAATAAGGGTTTTAGCTTTAAAAATAAACATACCTCAACATCCATTATCGGTAATATTTTTATAATTCTGTAAATTATTTCGTAAATCTGGATGGTTATACCCTCGCTCATTAATCAACCACTCTAGACGTTTGCCAGAAAAGATCTGGCACTCCTCAGTACTAGGCTCTCGTCCTAAAAAGGTATGAATGTTTGTACTAAAGCCCTGACCATCATTTTTTGTGCTCGTAGATCCGTAAAATGGAATTTTAATATCTAGCATTTTTGCATTCATACCCACGGACACACCATAAAATGTATTTCTGCTTGGGTTTGTGGGCTGATAAATATTTGTTAAGTCTCCATACTCTGGTTCACTAAGTACAAACCACTTGGTTTTATCAAACATGGACCTTACTCTTGGGTCAGTGTATAGTTGACTAAATTTTTCTTTGGCATTTTCAATTGATTTAGCCTCATTCACATTGGCCACAGAATACACTCTTGCTGAGGAGAAGGTCATATATTGAACAACATCAACCATAGTTAAGGTCATACTCAACGAAAATAAAATAACCATAAACCCCATAGCCAAAACAATGGCAAATAAATAGTCAACAGTGAGAATACCATCTGAATTTTTTAAGATATTTTTTTTCATTTATCTGTACTCACATGACGGTCATTCTGATTGGGGTGTTCGGCCTTTCCAGCCTCAGCCTCCTTCCATACGCCGTTTTGAATCATTCCATCTAAACGCTCCCAGGGTCCAGAAACTAACTGAGTAAGTAACTGATTATCTTTAAATTGCTTAGATACAGTGAGTGCTATAGTTACAAAAACTACCAATAAGAGAACACCTTCAACCATTGTTTGGCCCTTGTTATTCTTGATAAATTTATTTTTCATAACTAAATAAAACTAAACCCCTGTAATGATAAGTTGGTTAACCACCCTAAAAGCAATGCCACTGTATAGGGTATTGAATGTAAGTTTTCTGCCTCTGGTTTTTTAAAAGACAAAATATTTAATGTATTTTTGATAAAGTCTTTGGATTGCCTTTTAACAATAATCATGACTAAACCTAAAATTAGCCCCCAAAATAATGAATACACAAAGGTGCTAATAAGTGCTGATAAGGTGATATTTAAGCCAAAAACCACCAGTAGCTTTAAGTCTCCACCACCAAGCATTTTAGTTATAAAAAGTGGGACCATAAAACAAAAAGCAAGTAGGGCTGATAAAAGGCCATACTTTAAACTTTCAAAACCTTGTAAAAATAGGAAATGATTTGCTATGGATGCTAGTAAGAAAATTATAATGAGTTTGTTGTAGACTTTTCTACGATACAAGTCACTGACTACACTGACTAGTAGAATTAGAGTTGGTACAATATAAATGGTTTCAAATAATCTTGCGATAACTACTCCGTCTTTTAGAGTAGTCCTATTGCCAAGCCTTATTATCACTATCGCGTATAAATTGGTGCCCAATAGAAATACTCCTTTCTATTTTAGCACCTAAACGCGGTCCTGCCTCCTTAAATGTATTAATTGGACCATTGTCTCCAAAATACACCCCAAGGATAATAATAACGGATAAAAAAAGTATTAAAACGGCTTCGGTGGTCATTCGCCGCTAAAAGAACCTATTTGTGATTCAATATCACCCATTTTATCTTTAATTGCAGTGATTATTGGATCCTTAAAAGCAGCAACCGCGGCAATAACCACAACGATTAGAAGAATATACTCTGTAGCGCCCTGTCCACTTTCATCATTCCAGATATCTTTAAGTAATTGTTTCGCTTTTTTCATAAAAATCTCCTGTTTTTATATACCTTAATATTTCGGCAAGATCCCCATTAAGACTTTAGCCTTTTTAAAACAACTAGACTAAAATATGTAAGGTCTAAAAATTTTAAAAAATATATATCAGTTATAGAATAAACTAAGTTTTATATTTTCATTATTTTTTTTAGATTTTATAGACCTAGGTTATGTAAATTCTTTGAAGTTCAATAATAAATATTTATTTTTTAAGGCTTTTTCTTAATTTTTTATTTAGTTTTGTCGATATCAATATGAAACATTATGAACTTTTTTAATAAAATTAAACAATCAAAGATAATTGCTAATGAACAAGGGCAAGGTGCTCTTGAGTACATTCTTTTACTCACCGTTGTTGTCGCCATAATTGTTGGTTTAATTTTTCAATTTAATAAAAACTTTGGTGAGTACGCAGAAAATTACTTTGGCTCCTATTTAAAATGTTTAATTCAAAATGGTGAACTTCCAAGCCTTGGCTCAGAAGACGCTGGCGTAACAGTCAATACTTGCAGTCAGGCCTTTAAGCCCTTCACAATGGCAGAAGGACGACCACCTAATGACTCTAATAAAAACAATCAAGGTGATAGCAATAAGACCTCAGATGGCAAAGGTAAAAAAACTAGCCCCAATCGATTTAGCTCTAATGGTGGGTCCCGTGGTGGGCCTTCAGGTAGAGGGGGCCGTGCTGGAGGGTCTGGCAACGTTTCAGGGTCATCATTTGCAGCCAAAGGAACAAATAATAATGTTAAAAAAGATAAAATATTTGTTGGCGGAGGTGGGTTAGGCACAATTAAAAAGTCAAAAAGTGGAAAAAATGATGATTCGGCAAATGGCCGTAACAGTAAAGGAAAACGAGTTGGCACCGTTAATGTTTATGACCCAGATAAGGATAAAAAGGGCAGCGGTAAAATTAAAGTGCGTAAAGACAAGCAAAATGATGAGCAGTCAAAAAAGTCTAAATCCTTTCGTCAGGCGGCCTCCATTAAAAAGAATGTGAGTCCAGAGGTTGAAGTTGAATTATCCTTTGGGGACTACATAAGATACTTAATCATTGCAGCTATATTAATCGTTTTATTATTCGTTGTGGGTGGGCAAATTTTTCAAGCCAGCAAAGGCTCAGAATAATTACATATCTTTACCTATAATATCTTCAATTAAAATCTTAAATTTAATATGATACATTTCTTAAAAAAGCTTATACAGAGTTGAAATAATTATTAACCCCTAAAATTAATACCCTTACCAATTTACACCATATCAATGAAATCATAATAATTGCTACATCCTTAACCATGATTCTTAATTTACATGTTGTTTCATGTGATACACATAACTATCTCTTATGGACAAAATTTAAGATTTTAGATCATTTCATTTTCCAATAAATACAAAAATAAACATTTACAACTGAGGCCAATTTCATTGTTTAAAACATTTGTACGGATATACTTAATTCATCGTTCGGGGGGACAATTGGATCAAGCTATACCTAATGTAGTAAGTATAAACAGTAAAACAGTTTTTTCATTAGCAGAAACTAACGACCTACTTTTTGTTGTAAATAAAATTACACTTAAATATCAAGAGCGCCTTAATATGACTCTTACTCGTATTGAGCAAGAGGGGAATCACAACACCAAAGCTCATTTAAAAATGGAAGCTCAAACTATTATTGATGAATGGAATAAAAAAATAAAAAAATTAGGAGCAAAGCCCAGCGGTGTATGGAATGCTGACTTTGATTTTGGTGAAGGCTATTATTGCTGGAAATTTCCTGAAAAAACTATTAGCCATTGGCACGGCTATACTGAAGGCTTTAGTAATAGAAAGCCTGTGCCTACATACTTAAACTAGTTACTCTTTCACCTTTTCATCTGAATAAATTAAGGTGTACTTAAAACCTATCACTCCTTTTCCATTAATATTTTCTCTGAAAAGGGGGCTTCTTGAGTTTACATGCCCGTCTAAAAAAGACAATCCTGCACCCAGGAATAAACTAAACTCTTTTGAAAAATCTTTTGCATAACCAATTAAAAAGTTAGTGCCTAAATACCCTGATCTCGAATGATATTCACTTCTATTAGCGGTTACATCTTTTGCACTAACATCATAAAAGTATTTGTGTAATTCATAGGATGCAACACTGGTATAAAGTAGCAAGAACAACTCATGACTGCCCCATTTTTGCCTATAGTTCACCCCAATATCACCAGTTAATCCCACACCTCGCCAAGCGCGCCATGAACTACCAATAGCAAAGCCAGTTCTTGCTGCAATATCAAAATAAATTTTTAAGTCTTTTTCGTTTTTCAAAAAATACATTAGCCTTGGACCGGCTTGGATAATCTGCCCCAGTGTCCCCATGCCTAGACGAGCATTATTGTCTTTAGATTTTACAGGAAAGTTACCACCAAAGCTCATTGAGAATTCATAATTTTTTTTATTTAAAAGCCTAGCCCGCGTCCCATCACTGTCACTTCTAAAAAAGTCTCCTCGGTACACAATAGTGGGCACCACAATGGGGCGAAACTGACCTTGTGAAGAGCCCGGGTAATCTGGGGTCCATGAATTTATAGAAGCAGCACCAAGCTCGTACAAGGGAAGCTCTTTTAAATTTTCACCCTCAAGGTTTTCATTGATTTTAGGCTTTGTTCTATCAACTAAATTATCAGTCAATGACTCAGCATTTACCACTGAAGACAAAAATAATATTAAAATTATAAGACTTTTAAGATGCAGCAAATTATACTTCCTTGTAATGCATTTTATCGTATACCTAAGATCAAGAAATTGCTATGTTATATCCGTTAAACTTGACCTCCAAGGACCAATTTTTTATGCGAATAGCAATGGCACAAATTAATAATACTATTGGAGACTTTAAAACTAACTCTGCAACCATTCTTAAGCAATGTCATGAAGCCCTCAAGTTTGGCGCTGACTTAATTGTATTCCCAGAGTGTGCAATTTTTGGCTACACTCCCGCTGACCTTTTAGAACGCGATTCAATTATAAAAGCACAAACAAAATTTATTAATCAACTAATAAAAAAGTTACCAAAAGATCTTTATGTCCTGTTTGGCGCTATTACAGATAATAAGAAGGCTGGAAAACGATATAATAATTCCGCTTTATTAGTTAAAAAAAATAAAGTTATTCGTAGTTTCTCAAAAGAATTATTACCAAATTATGATGTATTCGACGAAGAAAGACATTTCGAATCTGGTAAGCTTGCAGACAATTTAGTGACTATTAAAGGTAAAAAGTTTCTTGTTGCCATTTGTGAAGACATTTGGGGCTGGAAAGACCTTAACCCCTTTCAACACGACCACAATCCGCTCGTTAAGTTTAATAAAAAAATTGATGCCATGTTGGTGCTTAATGCTTCCCCCTATAGTTTACAAAAAAGTAGTACTCGCCTTGAAGTTGCAAAAAAATGTGCCAAACAAGTAAAGGCTCCTTTAATTTATGTAAACATGGTTGGTGGGCAAGATGAACTTATTTTTGATGGTGGTAGTTTTGCAATTAATAAATCTGGAAAGTTATTAGCTCAGTCTCTTTATTTTCAAGAAGATTTAACATTGGTTAATATTGATAAATCTAAAACCCTTATTAACCCACAACCAAATGTGGAACCTTATGAGGAGCTCAGACAAGCTTTAGTACTCGGGCTTAAAGATTTTGTTTATAAAATTGGAATTAAAAAAGTTCATTTTGGATTGAGTGGAGGAATAGACTCCGCTCTCATCGCTTGCCTTGCTGTTGAAGCCCTTGGGCCAAACAATGTTACAGCCTTAGCCTTGCCTGGGCCATATAGCTCAAAGCTAAGTTTTGACTTAGCAAAAAAATTAGCTAGCAACTTATCAATAGATTTTAAAAAAGTAGATTTCAATAGCACATATAAAGCCATGGTTAAGGATTTTGAAAAAACTTTTGGTAAAATTAAGTTTGGCCTTGTCCATGAAAATTTTCAAGCACGTATTCGTGGCGATATATTGATGGGGTTTTCAAACTTAAATAACAGCTTACTTATAAACACCTCAAATAAAAGCGAACTAACTGTTGGCTATAGCACCTTATATGGCGATCTCTGCGGAGGAATATCTCCTATTGGTGATTTAACAAAAAAACAAGTTTTTGGTTTGTGTGAACACTATAACAAAAGTCATGAACTTATTCCTAAAAAAATAATTACTCGCCCGCCAACAGCAGAACTCAAACCAAACCAAAAAGATAGTGACTCCTTACCTCCCTACCATTTACTAGATAAGTCCGTTGAAAAATTAGTTGTTCATAAAAAAGCGGCAACCACTGCTGTTGATAAGCGTGTTTTGAAAATGATGATGAGAAGCGAATTTAAAAGATGGCAAGCCCCACCAATATTAAGAGTTTCAACACATGCTTTTGGCCAAGGGCGCAGAATGCCCATTGCCCATAATGCCATATATTAGGTTCACTTTGCTAATTTAATTTCATATTGAGACATAAATGCATTTTATTTATAAAGTGTTGTTTTTAGTCCGATAGCCTATCATGCGATTACTACTTCTCATTTTTATATTACTTAATATCAACTGTGCAAATAAGACCATTTACCACATTGAGTTAGCTCCACAAGTTGAACAATATAATTATTTTAGTGAAACTGGTCTCGATGCATTTGGGTCTCCAGTATATTCCGAAAATGAAAACCAAGGTGTTGGCTGGAACTTAGGCCTTATTGAAACATCGGGCTACCTATTTGCAAAAATCAATTTATCTCAAGTTAAATATACACAACTGCATTCTGACGGCCTAGGCGGAACCTTTGAAGTTGATACTGACTTCACCAACTTTGACCTTGCTTTTGGACTCAGTCTTGATTTTTTAAAAACTTATTTTATATCCTCCTCAAGAGTTTATTCTGGTGCAGATGAAACCGAACGTTTTTTTGGTGCGGGTCTGAGGGCAGAATTACCAATTACGGAAAGCATAAAATTTTCTCTGGATTACAATTTTAAAAGTCGATTATATCGCGACGTTAATTACACAGGCCCTGAAGATCAAGTGCAAACATTATACTTTGGCATAATGCTTGGAGGTTGGGAACTTCGTCATAAAAAATAATTTATTTATATCGCCCTTACATGCACTTTGTGCATACGGGGAAAAGGTACTTCCACTAATATCGCATCGTCCAATATGGACGAAGCGCTATGAGCGGAAAGCTTTTTGTATCGCCCTTACATGCACTTTGTGCATACGGGGAAAAGGTACTTCCACTAATATCGCATCGTCCAATATGGACGAAGCGCTATGAGCGGAAAGCTTTTTGTATCGCCCTTACATGCACTTTGTGCATACGGGCTAACCAAATAAGTCTAATTGTTTCGGCTGCGCAATAATTTGAGGGAACTCAAGTTTAGGTTTTCCAGTTAAGGCAATTAAATTTTCAATTTGCGGCTGCTCAGAATGACCGTAAACTTTATTAATTAGCTTCACAAACAATTGCCCACAATAAGAGGCATCTTCTTCTGCTCTATGAAAACCGGCTGCAGGAATACCTAAATGTTGCACTAATGTTCCTAGTCGATAGTTTGCCAATCCAGGAATTATTTTTCTGGCTAAAGACAGTGTATCTATAATTACACCTTTCGGGGCTGGAGATTCATGTTTTTTAATATCTGCAGTTAAAAAACTGGCATCAAAAGAAGCATTATGCGCAACAATAATATCTTCACCACAAAATTCAGCAAATGAAGGCAAAAGATCTTCCACAAAAGGCTTTCCTTTTAACATATCATTCGTGATGCCATTCACTCTTGATGCCCCCTCTGGCATTGGTATGCGCGGGTCAACTAAGGTTGAATAAACGGCCTCTACTTTTCCATCAATAAACCTAACGGCACCTATCTCAACAATCCTATCCACTCCTGGAAGAGTGCCTGTGGTCTCTAAATCAAATGCTATAAATCTCATGAAAAGTAGCTTAGTAAACTATTATTATAAACTCTAGTCTTTTAATTACTCTTTTTCAGAAAGCCAATCTATGGGGTTATACAGTTGCTGCCTCGCACAAGCTTTGATCTCTATTTTTATTCGTTATAGTTTAAATACTGAATATGATTAAATTTAATAATAAAGATGAATTTAAGCTCTCGCCTGAAAAAAGCCTCCTTCAGTTGGCTATTGATAATGATATTCCTTTAAATCATTCATGCGGAGGGTTTGGCACTTGTGGCACCTGCCGTGTCCTTGTTGATAACCATGTGGACTTACCTGCACGCAACCCTATTGAACAAGAGATGGCCAAGGATCGTGGCTTTCAAGACAACGAACGCCTCGCCTGCCAAACAAAATGCGACCGCCCAATCACCACCACAATTCCCAATTAAAACACACCCTAACTAGTTAGCTTTAAAACTCCAGGGCGAATTCAGTTATTTCGCACGGAGTTCAGCCCGAAGGGATGCTGTTTGAGTACGAGATAACTGAATTCGCCCTGGAGTTTTAATCGCTTTTACAAGTGTCTACTTTTGAGACAGTAACATTATTTGTCCCCTCTCTGTCTCACCAATCGACAAATGCTTATACACCCAATATGCTAAGTTATTGAAATTACATGTTATGAAGGCCTAGTTTACTGTCTAACCTTGGCACACTTATAGCTATAGTAATTGGTATATAGATTAACAAATTACTGGGGAGAATATCTATGAAACAACTTATACTAATCTTATCATTAACTTTAATGGCTGGAGTTGCGAACGCTGGAACTGGAATGAGCAATAATGACTGCCCATATGCAGACAAGTCTAACGCTTCTTCTTTATTTTCTAAAACAGCGGCATACACTCCACATAGTACTCTTAAAGAGCTTTCAAAGAAAAATGCAGCCCAAGGCAAAAGACGTGGCAACGCAAAAGCTGCTAACTAATATATTAATTTAAACTTTAAACAAAAAAAGCTCACTATTAGGTGAGCTTTTTTTATACCAAAAGGTACTCTGCCTAGTTCAATTTGCATCACTACAACAACAGCCACTGTTTAAATTAGTACTTTAAATACAAAAATAAATTCCTTCACAAGTTCATCATCAAGGCGAGCAAGTACTCGCACTCAGAGTGTTTCTTACTGGTCTTGAACTATATAGCCCTAACAAGAAACCTGCTGGCTTAATAAGCATGGATTGTGAGCTTGGCACTTAACACGTATATAAACACTTCAATGGCTTGAACCTAGTATAGAATTGATCTTTAGAGATTGAAGTATTACAATTTCTGACCTAAATTTTGAATAAATTAAATTACTTTTATTAGGGGGCCTCATGAAGTCTATTTTATTTTTAATTTTTATATTTTCTTTACCAACTTTTGCTAACAGTTCTATGGATTGCAATTTGAATAAATCAATAGAGTTACCAAGTTCAAATTTATTTGATCTATGGCCCAAGGGCTCTGACATTAGTAAGAAAGTAATTATCAAAACATTTGATGAAAACGGGCAACATGACTGGTTAGAAATCAGTGTATTTAATGAAAACAGAGAGTCTGATAATACATGGGGATCCCCTGGTCAGCCGTCAGATTATATTTATGCTATGTGGGGAACTATTTCAGGTGTAAAACCAAACCCAGCATTTATTAAGTTCCCTGGTGAGCGTGTTAATAATTACTTTACTCCATCAGAATATATCAAAGACATTCATTTTGCAGGAGAAAATACTCATTATAAGTTAGGTAACCGCTCCAAGTATGTTTGCAGAGACAGTCAGTGTATTCTTGGTGATCATTTACAATATCTGAATATAAATATGACGAAAAATAGAATAAATTCTATTGAATTAGTTCAAAGCTATATTCATGAAGTGAATGGTCATGTTGTTTGGAAAGAGCATAAATATTGTGTTCAAAATGCCATTTTAAGTGAAATTACTGAGTGGCAGTATAACAAAAAGTAATAGCTTAGTTATGGTCATGAATTAAAAAAGAGCTTGATGTTGCCATACTACGATTCTCTATTTTTCCATGCCAAAAGGTACACCGTACCTTTTGGTGATTAATTTTCGAAGTCTATTTCTGAAACTTCATTTAGTTCTTGAGCTTTCTCTGTCACTTCTTTCAAAGGGATTTTAGTATCTATTTTTTTAACCTTACTAAATTGTTTATTAAACTTATCCTTAGCTATATTACTTTGCTTGCGTATCCAAGGGATTGTCTCTGAGCTACCAAACAACAAGCTGGCTCTTTGCTCTAAGCTTTGGCCCTTAAATTCAATTTGCATCACTACAACTACAGCCACAGTTAAAACTAATACTTTAAATACAAAGAAAAATTCTTTCATACATTGCCTTTTAAAATTCTTTACCTAAAACCTTTTCTAAACTTTTAATTAAATCATTACGGTTAAATGGTTTAATAATATAATCACAACATCCAGCACCTAGAGCTTTTTCCTTCATAAATTCATCATCTAGGGTAGAAACAGCTATTATTTTTGTCTCCGGCAGCTCTGCCAATATTTCTTTTGTGGCATCTACACCATTTTTATTTGGCATCACCATATCCATAAATATGGCATCTGGCTTTAGCTCTAAAGCTTTTTTAACCGCATCTTCGCCATCTATGGCCTCGCCCACAACTTCAATTTGGCGGCTCTCAATAAGAGACTTAGTCACTTGAATAATAAATGGCGCGTCATCAGCGATTAACAGTTTTATCGACATAGCTAATAGTATAGGGTCAAATTGTAATTTTCCCAAATAAAATTGGTAATATAAGTATGAGCGCATCACCATTTCAAGCAATTATAAGTTGTTTAAGTAGCAAGTCAGCACTTATTGGCTGCTTTGCAAGCTTTAGTGGCTTTGGCGCCTATGCTGTCATTGGCGGAGTTCTTTTTGCTTGTGGCCTTGGCTTACCAATTCCTGAAGACATAACTATCATTGCCTCTGGTATTTTAGTGGCTCTAGGTAAAATATCCATGGTTGGGGCTTTTATCGTCTGTATGGCTGGTGTGCTTGTGGGCGATTCATTTATGTTTTTTTTAGGGCGCCGACTTGGCGATAACGCCTTTAAACTGCCAGTTATTCGCAAATTTATGACTGAAAAAAGAATTAAACTGGCTAAAGAAAGCGTAGTTAACAACTCCCAATTTATTTGTTTTATTGCAAGGTTTTTACCTGGGTTAAGATCACCTACTTTTTTAACTGCCGGAGCCATGGGCGTTAAGCCAATGACTTTTTTATTATTAGATGGGTTTGCGGCTTTAATTAGTGTGCCTGTTTGGATATATGTTGGTTGGTGGCTTGGTGATAATTGGGATGAAAACTTAGCCATTGTTAAAAAGTTACATGTTTACCTTATCTTTATTGTACTAGGCTTAGGTATTATTTATTTCATGACCAAGAAGTATTTTATTAAGAAAACTATTAAAAGCGAATAACTTCCCTAAAAAATACCTATTCTAAGAACTATTTTCCGGCACTTTAGTGACAAAAAATAGGCTATTATTGACCCCATCAACACATACCCTTTAAAATGTAAACATATGAAATGTTTTAAATTTTTAGTTTTTGCAATATTGTTTTCATTTACATCTGTTCACGCTAAAAAAAATGTGAAGTCGGATAATTATTATAAAAGTGATGTGGATCAATTATTAACAGTTAAGTCCATCGCCGTACTACCGTTTACAGATAACACCAAAGGTATTTATTCAAAACCATTTGAAGCTTTTGTTAAAAATTGGGTTGAAGAAAATCCAAAATGGAATCTTGGCAAAATACAAACTCTAGGTCGCACTCCCACACTGACTGATTTAGAGAATAACCCTGAACAAATTAGGAAGTATGCTCGCAATTCCAATTCAGATGCTTTTATAGCTGGTAAGGCTATTCGCTCCGATAGCGGACTAAATATTTATTTAGGGTTATTTTTAGCTAAAGACGGTTTATTGATTGCAAAAGAAGATATAAAAAATATTAGCCAAGCTGATTTCAAAGGCCTGAACTCTCCATTTAAAAATATTTTAAATAAGCTTTTAAAACATTTACCTTATGATGGAATGATCCTTAGTAGAAAAGATAAACTTGTCACTTTAAACTTATCTAAAGCTGATGGAATTATGAACGGGCAAGACCTAACAGTGGCATCTATTATTCATATGGAGAGGCACCCAAAATTTAATTTTATAATTAGTAATGAAAAAACTATCCTTGGAAAACTGCGTGTTAAAAAAGTTGATGACAGCCTTACATTTGCAGAAATTGTTGTGGAAAAAGAGCAAGGAAGCATTCAAAAAGATTCAAAGATCGTTGGTGCAAACTTTGTGGCTTACGGCAGCCAAATGATGTCAAACTATAACCCAAATGCAACTGGGACTAGCGCTGGAAGTGGTAATACAACCCGCGGGCAACGATGGCGACCAACCATGCCTCCAACATTTGGTAAAGCTGAAGTTACTTTTGGACTTGGCTTATTAAAAGCCACCAATGGTAATAGCTTTTCAGAAAACAATATTTATCCTTCTGTCACTTTTGATGGCGAAGTATGGATTAATGATTTTTGGTCAGCCCATGCCCTCACCAAACAAGGGATCGCCACCTTAGCTGACCCTAATGGAGGAACGGATATTTCCGTTCATACTTCTTCATATGAGCTTTTAGGCGGTTATAACTACAGAATGGGGGGCGCCTATGGAACAAAGATTGAGGTCTTAGCTGGCTACGCTCAATATAGTACTAAGGTTGATGGAGCAAACCCTAACCGCTTTACTTCGGCTAAATACTCTGGGTTAAAAGTTGGAGCAGATATCCAAACTCCAATCACTGATGGTAACGATATTCTTGCTGGCGCCAGTGTTTTCTTATTTTTAAAGCCTCGATTAAAGGAATCGCCAAGCCCAAGTGGGACTTCAAGCGATAGCTCTATTACAATGTTTAAAGCCTACGGCTTAAAAAAATTTAGAGAAAACCTATATATTTTAGGCGCACTGAATTATGACCTATATTCCACCTCTTTTGCTCATCGAATCACTGCATCTAGTGCCAGCCAAAGAGATCTCACTTTTAACTTAGGCATTAACTACTTCTTTTAGTGCCTATTTTTTAACCTGAACACTCTCGTTCAATTTTTTTAATTCCTACTTGCCAAGCTATGCTTATTTCATAACAATTAATGCAGATTTAAACATAAACAACTTGGTAGAGCTTGCTTTACCTTAACAACAATAAAGAGGTAGATATGAAATCAATAAAAATGATCGTAGTAACTGCTGCTATTTCACTATTTGGAGCTACATCATTTGCAGCTGCATACGGAACAGCAGGTTGTGGACTTGGTGCCATGATTTTTAAAGACAAGCCTGGTAAAATTCAAATATTATCTGGTTACTTAAATATGCTAGGAGCACAAACTTTTGCAATCACTTCAGGTACATCACAATGTGGTGATTCTGGTGTTCACTCAGCTTCAAACTACATCAAAGTTAATCACGCTGCTCTTCAAACTGATATTGCTCGTGGAAACGGAGAAGCTCTTGCTGGTTTAGCAAAGTTATACAATTGCTCTAACACTGCTGAGTTTTCACAAACTTTAAAAAACAACTTTGAGCAAATTTATAATGGCTCAGAAGTTTTTGAAAATATTCAAGGCGTAGTTAGAAGTGACAACAATTTATCAAAAAGCTGTTCTATTTAAGAAATAGCTATTTAGCATTGGAGAATTAAAATATGAAAAAATTAGTATATGTAATTACATTATTAGCTGCTATTTCATTTGCTAGCCTTAGTGCAAACGCAATGGAGCGCATGTATGGTGAAGCTGGATGCGGACTAGGTAGTCTTGCAATGGGCGCGGACGGAAACCAAATTTCTGCTGCCACAACTAACGGACTAGGTTATAACCAGTTGTTCGCGATCACTTCAGGTACAATGAACTGTATTGATAGTGCTTCAGCTTCTACAGCTAGTAACGTTGATAACTTTATTCGTGGTAACCAAGTTGCTTTAGCTACTGATATCGCACGTGGACAAGGTGAAACTCTTGCTGCATTAGGCGATGTTATTGGTTGTTCAAATAAAGCTGCATTAGGTCAAAAGCTACAAAAGAACTACAACAAAATCTTTACTAAAACATCTACAATGAAGATGACTGATTCTTTAATCACTATCATTCAAAAAGATGATAACTTAAAGTCTCAGTGTTCAGCAGTTACTAACCTAATCTAATTGCCAACCAAACATTCTTAAGTTAAAAATGGTGCCTATGAATAGGCACCATTTTTTTTATCTACTAATATTTACCTTCCTCTCTTTTTCGCCACAGGACATCCTTTCACAAGAGGCGGGAATTGATTTAAATACAGCATTACAAAAAATTGAGTCTAAGAAACTATGGGAACATAAGGTTTGGCTTCGCCTTGGCTATTACAGCAAAAAAACTTTTGGTGGCTATGAAAGCCTTGTGGACTCCGGTTTATTTTTTAACTCTAAAAATGGTAAGTTTGATCCACGTGCTGAACTTATTAACAATATTACTGGGTTCTATTCCAGTACAATTAGCTCAAAAGAAAATCCCAATTCACAATGTAAATTTCCTGCACGCCTAAAGTGGATACAATCTGAAGTAGGAAAATTAAATATTCCAAACATAAAATGTGAATACCAAACTAAGTTTAAAAACAAAATCAAAGCTCAGTCTGTGTCTATTGTTTTTTCCTCTTACTATATGAATAACCCGGGCTCCACATTTGGTCATACTTTTTTAAGATTCAATAAATCAAAACAATCTGAAGTTAAAGATGGCGAAAGTCGCAATGAACTACTCGACATGGCCTTTAGTTATGCCGCTAACATTCCTCCAAATGCTCCTGGCTACCTTATGCTGGGCGGTCTTGTTGGATTACTTCCTGGCAGCCTGAGCGCTCTCCCCTATTACTTTAAAGTGCGTGAGTATAATGACTTTGAAGATCGTGACCTATGGTCATATGAATTAAATTTAAGTGAAGATGAAGTCCATCAGCTTGTTAATGTTCTTTGGGAACTTAGTTTAGCTGGAACGGAATATTATTTTTTTGATGACAACTGCGCCTATATTATTCTTGCAGCTATTGAAACTGCAGCTCCACATTTAAATATTACTGAGCGCTTGAGACCTTGGGTTATACCTGCTGACACAATTAAGGTGGTCGCTAAATACCCTGGCTTAGTTACAGACATTAAGTATCGCCCTTCTGTACGCAAACACTTATTTAAACGAATCAAAAATCTGAGTCCCCATTCTAAAAAAATATTTGATTCTCTAACTGATGACAAGGGGCAAAGTGATATTAATATTTTTCTTGATCAGGCAAAAAGCACTGAGGGAAAAGTTAAAATCCTTGATACATTAACGGATTATATTAGCTTTTTGTATCCCAAGGAAGTTCAAGTCCAAAAAACAAAAAGCTATAAATGGAAAAATAAAGTTTTAATGGCAAGAGCTGCTCTTCCGGTGTCATCACCAACACTACACATTAAACCTCTTACTATAGAACGCCCTGACCTTGGCCACGAATCCATGCGCTTTGGACTATTGGGTGGCCAGCACGAAGACCGAGACGAAACTATTATTCAAGGAGAGTTGCGCTTTGCAATTCATGATGAGCTTGATGGTGAGCTTGGTTTTCCAAAAAACTCACAGGTTGAATTTTTTAATGTTAAAGCAAGATATAGTGAAAGTGAAAAATTTAAATTACTCGACTGGGCTCTCCTGCGCGTAGCCAGTTACACCCCACAGGACTTTATTAAAACAACAAGCTCATCAAGAATGGAAACAGGCATCCGACGAATTTTTGATCAAAACTGTGATGATGATTATTGTGTTGGTGGTTATTTTGAAATTGGCAAAGGTTACAGCATTAAACCTTTCACTAACGGGCCACTCGTCACTTATTTTTTTGTTGATTTTGAAATGATGTACTCACAAGAGTTTTTAAAAAATTCTTTTCGTGTTGGCTTAGGGCCTAGAGCTGGAATAATTTACAATGCCTCTCGTGACCTTAAGTTTCACTTAAATGGCTTTTACCATTACTTACCATGGACTGAATATGAAAACTATAGTGAGGCACAACTGCGTGGCCGATGGTCGCAAAACACGCACCTTGCTTGGGACATAAGTGTTAGCCACAGATACAAGTACGGCACCGAAGGTCTGTTAGGTCTATATGTTTATTTTTAATAAAATTATTTTTATATTTATTTTAATCTCTTCAGTCGGGTGCAGCTCCTTATTGTATCAACCAGTAAATCAACAAATTCATTCCCCTCAACAAATGGGATTAACTTATGACGAAACAAAAATAACTACTTCTGATGGGGAAAAACTAAACGCATGGTATTTTAAAGCTGAAAAACCGAAGGGTTTAATTATATTTTTTCATGGTAATGCTCAGAACATCTCTACACACTTTGCTTCTCTCGGATGGATTGTTAGAGAGGGTTATAGCTTTATGATTTTTGATTATAGGGGGTATTGGAAATCAACGGGTGAAACCACACCTAAGGGAACAGTTCTTGACGGTAAAGCTGCTTTAAAGTGGGGACAAAAAGAGTCAACAAGCCTAGGGGTTCCACTTATTGTTTTTGGACAAAGCCTAGGAGGAGCAATTTCATTGCGATCTGTTGCAGAAGTCTCTCCTGAAATTACTCCACAGCTATTAGTGGTAGAGTCCACTTTTAAATCTTATAAAAGTGCAGCTAACTCCGTTTTATCCAACGCTTCATGGATTACTTGGCCATTCCAGTGGCTTGCTTATTTAGTTATCGGTGATAAATGGGCTCCAAAAAATCATTTGCAAAAAATTAGCCCTACTCCTCTTGTGGTTATACATGGAACTAATGATAAAGTTATTGAATATGATTTAGGCCAAGAGTTATATAACTCTGCTCCAAACCCAAAAGAGCTTTGGACCGTAGAAAATGGCGGACATATTAATTCCTTTTGGCTTGCAAAAGGAAAGTGGAGAAAAAAGTTTTTAGAAAAACTAAATAATTTACTTTAAGACTCCTCTTGTTCGGTATAGTCTAGACCTACTTTATAATAACGTTTTAAACTATAAGGACGAGATAATATGAATAATACTTTAAAATGGATTCTAATCGCTGTTGTTATTTTAGGTGGCTTAGCTTTTGCTGGTTATAAAATGATTGCTGGATCTGGCATATTAGATGCCGTTAACCCTGCTGCAATTGAAAAAATGCAATCTGATGTTGCTGCCCTGAAAGCACAAAATGCAGACTTTAAAGCCTGTGCAAAAGCATACACTGGCAGTATAGACGATATGGCTGGGGTTATGAAGTTTACAATGTGGACCACAACTTGCTCTTCAGAAATACCACCAAGTGCTGAAACCTGTGCTTTAGTGCCGAGTGGATCTGAGTTAGAGGCTGTGAACACATGGGCCAAAAGTTTTTGTACTGAAATTGCCTCATCAAATGTAGAGCACTGTGCTGCAACACTTGCTAAGGTCGGGCCGAAAGCTTGTAATAAGTAATAATGATCAAAATTAAGTTATAACTTTTAAAAGCCTCAGAATATTCTGAGGCTTTTTTACTGCCTAACTCGCGCACTTGCATAATATATTTAAATTTATATACTACTCCTACCTACAAAACATGTTCAGGAAAAGTGACATATGAACAATACACTCAAATGGATTTTAATTGCTCTTGCAGTCATTGCTTGCTTAGCTTTTGGCGCCTATAAAATGATTTCTTATTCAGGAATACTTGACCCAGTTAACCCAGAAGAGATTAATCAAGTTAGAAAAGAAGTTCAGTCTCTAAAAAATCAAAATGCAGACTTTAAAACCTGTACCAAATCTTACAAAGGTGAACTCCAAGGACTAAAAGGTGTTATGAGCTTTACAATGTGGGCTATGAGTTGCGCTCAAGAAATACCACTAAGCACTGAAACTTGTGCACTAGTTCCTAAAAAAGAACTTACTAGCTCCTTTGCTCTTAAAGAATGGGCAATAAAGTTTTGTACTGAACTTGAAATTACTAATGTTGATACTTGTGGTACAGCCATGTCTAAAATTGGGCCTCGTGTTTGCCCTAAATAAATTATAATTTAACTGTTTATAATTCTTCTAAGGAAACATCACGAACCAATATGTGAACATCTTTCGGTGGAGACCAAGCCGCGCTATTACCACCGTGAAAGGATGACAACCATAATTTATCCACTTCTGGCTCTTTACCTGTCATCCATAATACATTATCAAGGCTAGCCTCTAACTTACCATTAACATAACCTCTAAATATTCCATCTGTTTTATTTGGAGAATTTAAAAGAACTTCAAAAGTTATTTCATATTCTTTTTCTGGAACAAACTTTGTTTTTGTAAGCAATGTATGTCCATATGCGGGGTTATTGCCGGCCACCAAGTATGGCCTATTCGCATAGTAAAGGTAGAACCTAATCTCATCTCTCGTCCAAGAGGGCCTAACACTCCAGCCATCGGTACCTATCTTGCCACCAGACTGTGATGTCCCACCAGCTAACGAAAACCCTAATTTTCCACTTTGTTTTGTTCCACCAGAAGACCATCCCGCTTTGAACATTAATGTTTGTTTAAGCCTGTATCCTTTTGTTGATCGAGGTATTTCAGAGTTCATTATTATTCTCTCCGTTCCTGCAGAGCTTCTCTTATGACGAAGTTGCAGCCACCACTTATCATGATAATTCACAACAGACTTTAAGCCTGGGTTTACAGAGTATAAAAATTTAAAGTTAGTAATCTTTTCCCAAACTTCTTTATTGAAAGATCCCTCACTAATATTATGGCTTGGTATTTTTAAATAGTGAATATTTTCATTCTCGGGATCTGGCTCTACCTCTGGCACCTCAACTACGGGCTCTTCTTTATCTGGATCTTCCTCGGGAACCTCCTCCACAACAGGCTCCTCTTCTATAGGAGGCTTTTCAGGAGGTGCAATAATATCAATTGGCTCAGAGCTCAATTCCTCAGCCTCTTGTTGTGCTACAAAAATACTTGAACTTTCAAAATTTGAACAGTTCTGAAAGAAAACTATAAGAATACAAATTGATACAAAAGAATAGAAATACTTAAGCTTCATGTAGATAGTTTATTGCAATTTACTCGCCAGTAAAATGTCTTATTTTAAGACAGTACATAACAAAAATTAAGGATTTACATATGAAGAACTTGTCTATTTTTTTACACTGTTTAGTAGATCATCAGTTTTAAAATATAAGCCTACTACACCTCTAACTTTTTAATGAGGTTATAAAAAAAAGGCCACAGAGATTCTGTAGCCTTTTAGTTAATTTTGTTATTGAGCTGTTAGCCCTTACATGCGCTGAAGCGCATACGG
>CALLBC010000224.1 GCA_938001965.1 uncultured Bdellovibrionales bacterium
ATCAGAAGAATGCTTAAACTGGTTGATTTACATGTTACCCACCTAAAAAGAATTCGAGTTGGACCATTAGAATTGATGGATTTAGAGAGCGGCAAATGGAGATTACTCACTCGCGAGGAAATAAATAAAATTTTAGCTTACTAAGCTAATTATTCGTTACTGGCTAAACCTTCAAGCTCAGTACTAAGCTCATCGTCTATAGAGGCGTTTTTATACACTTTCTCACTAGCCGCAGGAACTCTAGCTTCACTTATATGCTCGGCAATAACATCTGGGACCACGCCCTCATTAACTACCTTCTCTTCAATTTCTGACTGGTCTTTTGTTGGTAGTATTAAAGCTGCTTTTTCTGGCACAATAACCACTGTTTTTGTTGTTTTTACTTCATCAAAACCTTGAGTCACAATTTCTGTTTCAGCCAATTGTTTTTTGATTTTACTTTTACTACTTTCAATTTCAGAATCAATTTGATTAAAAAGCTCATTACTTATTGTGCTTGATTTTTTTTGTATACCTAAAGAGTCAGCAAATCCGTTAAGACCAAAGGCCATAGCTAATACTAAAATTACCGTTTGAGAAATCAACTTTATATTCTACTCCTTAGAAACACCCTAGCCATTTAAAACAAACTTTACTAAGCCGTAATTGATCTAGTAATAATATTGTAAACAACTTTAACAAAATTAGGTTAAATACTTATAATTTTGAATCAAATTGATACAAAAAACCTACAAATATATAGAGTTTAAAAACCAGAGCTAAGGTTAATTTTTTTAACTAATTAAATCTACGTGCAGAAATAAAATCCGGAACAGGCCTTCCGTAAATCAAATCCACAAGAGCTTTGCCAGTATGAAAGGCTAGGCCTATTCCATGGGCAGTGAAACCACCTAAAAAGAAAACTCTAGAGTTTCCTGGCATAGATCCAACAAAAACTTGTCCATCACTAGAAAAGCCCATAATGCCGCCCCAGCGATTAATGATTTTTAAATCTTTGAATTTTGGTAAATGCTTACCAATAAAATCTGCCAGCGCATCTTGAATCACTTGTGAGGTATGATCTGAATAACCCACTTGAGTTTCTTTCTCTAACTGCCTGAAACCACCAATCAATAAGTGCCCAGTTGGTAACTGCCTGAAGTAATCCAACACAAAGTGAGCATAACAAGGAGCCTCCATACATTTTTCAATGGGCTCAGTAACAAGTATCTGACCTTTGGTTGCAAAAATTTTATCGTCAAAGTAACTAGACAATAGTGGCAAGTAAGCATTTGTTGCCAGCACTAGCATTTCACATTTAAAGGTGGTGTGTTGAGTAAAAATAGTTACGCCATCTGCACCCTCTTCATAACTGTCAACTTCATGATGAGGGAAAAAGTCCACTCCAGAGCTATCAACCATCTTTTGGGTGAGCTTTACTGGGTTAACTTCAGCGTCAGTTTCATATTTAATTCCACCAACAAAGTTTTTGGCATTTAACCTCTTTTCAATGTCCCCTTCATTTAAAACCTCAACTGGAATATCAAAAGAACTCATTAACTTGGCAGTTTCATTAAGCTCTCCCATCTCACGATTATCTGAAGCTAATGAAAAAGTACCGTTTTGTACAAAGTCGATTTCAGCCTCTTGGTCTCCGAACTCTTGTTTTATAAGAGCTAAGTTATCTTCTGAGAATTTCCAAATCTCATAAGCCTTATCTTTACCGTGCAAAGTTACAAGCCTATTGAAATGCTCGACAGAGCCACTTGTAACAAAACCAGCATTACGACCAGTAGCTCCTGCTGCAATCTCACCCTTTTCTATAACGGCAATTTTTAAACTTGGATCTTCTTTTTTTAACCAATAGGCCGTGGAACAGCCAGAAATACCACCACCAATTACACAAATATCATACTCTTTAGTTTCAGATCGTTTAGTGTGCCAAAAGGAATAACTCATTTTATACTCGCAGAAATTCTAGCAGTGTCATCATTATCATCTAAGGCGGCTAGAAATTCGTGCACCTCAGCTAATTGCTCATCATTAAGCTCAGTAAAGTTTTTAGGCTTATAACTTAACTCGGCAGTTTTAACATCCCACCCCCTTGCAACTAAAGCTTCACGTATTCCGCCTAAGTCATTAGGTTCACCGTAAAAATCATAAATGTTACCTTCTGAGTGCTCCACTTCATTTGCACCCACTTCAATGGCATCTTCTTCTGCATCTGTTACGTCTGCCTTTTCAGCCTCAAAATAGCTTACACGGTCAAACATCCAGGCCACGCTACCTGCTGCGCCAAGGTTTCCTTTTTTCTTAGCGAAGATTGTTCTAATGTCAGAAAAGGTTCTATTTTTATTATCGGTTTGGCACTCAACAATGACTGCAACCTGGTGCGGACCAAAGCCTTCATAAACTGCATCTTCGTAGTTTACATCTTCACCAGTTAACCCAGCTCCGCGCTTGATAGCTCTTTCAATTGTATCTTTTGGGCAACTTTGAGATCTCGCAGCTGAAATTGCCAGACTTAGTCTTGGGTTTGCATCTGGATCTGGACCACCCATTTTTGCAGCCACTGCAATCTCTTTTGCAAGCTTAGTAAAGATCCTTCCCTTTTTATCAGCGTTGGCAGTTTTGCCAGCGGCTTTCCATTGTTTACCCATATGGTCCCCTAATTTTGATAGGGCATCATAAGATCATAGGTATTTTAGGTCTGTCAAATTTAGTATGTTAGGAGTAAATTATAAGGCTGTGCATAAATATTATGTTACGTATTTTTTAAGAGTTTTTCATGGCTAAAGCATAGGCATAAATCTTAATTTGTTTAACCATAGCCTGTAAGCCATTAGATCGGTTTGGAGATAAATGATTTTGCAAACCAATTTCATTAATAAATTCTGGAGGTGTTGTCATGATCTCCTGACTGCTTGATCCGTTATAAACTTTTAACACTAAAGCAATTAGCCCCTTAGCAATTAAAGCATCGCTCGTGGCATAAAAATTCAGCGAATCAAGTCCTGCATTCATATCTGGATACAACCACACTTGTGATTGGCAGCCCTTCACTTTATTGCCATCAACCATAAACTCTTCAGGCATTTCCGGAAGCTCTTTACCTAACTTGATAATCTCGGCGTATTTATCTTCCCAATTATGGAATTTATTAAACTGATTAATAATATTTTGTGACTTCTCTTTTATATTTGTACTCAAAACTACCTCATAACTTTTTACTTAATTAAGAATACTCATCACTTTAGAATAATCTGACAACTTAGTAATAAATGGTTTTAAATCCAGTTCTAGAGATTTTTTATAGCAACTAATATAGTACTCAGCAACATCTTCGGAGTGATTTAACCAATACTCAGACCACTCCTTGTCAGTTAAGTAGTGTTTATCTTTTCTTTTCGGTGAGTAATGCTCATACTTAATAAACTCAATGGATTTGGCTACAGCCTGTTCTGGGAAGTTATGAGCGGTCATCATTTTTTGAGATAAGTGAATTTCAATTTCATAGACTAAATCACCTAAGTACTTCCACATTTTTAGCCCTTTCGATCCATATGAGCTATAACATTGAAAGCTCAAACACTCTGCACTTCTTTGATCCCAAACAGTACAGTCCCCACTGTCATAAAATGGGCATTGTAACTCTTCATTATTTCCAAACTCCCAATCTTTTTTTGTAACATACTTTAGCTGATAATCTTCAGGCGTGCACAAACCAACCGGCAAGGTAAATTTTTTGCTATTTATATATTCTAAAACAATATGAGCTTTCAGTTTGTTATTTACTAGTATATTGCCAACCATGTAATTGGGAATAAATGGGTAGTAAGTACAACATTTAGTTACCTTGTTATACTTTGGATTGTCACCACAGGTCATAATACAGCTGGAACACTTATTAATCTCTTCCCAAGGGGTATTTAATAACTCCTCTGGCAGCTTATCTTTATAAAATTGCGGTAAGTAACTTCTAATTTGCTGAATAACTCCCTCCATTTTCTAGTGAATAGCCTACTAAAAAATTAAGTTTTGTAAACAATTAACTTACTTCAACAACTTTAAAACTCTTTATTTCACTTAATAACAAACTAAAGATATATTGCCATAAACTAAACTGCTAGATATGCTGATTTTGAGTTCACCATGAAACAATTTTTGTCACTTTGATTTATTTTCCACTTCAGATCCAAATAAACCTGTGCTCTACAGGAATGCTCCTTGCTTACTAATCCTATGTAATTTTTATCTCGCATAGCTTTTGCGATTACTAAAAGGAGTATGTACGTGGAAACAATAACTACTATATCAAATGCTTTTTCAAGCGGTGGAATCTGGATGTGGGCTATCTTAATAGTTCAAATCGTATCATTTGCAATAATCGCTGAAAGAATTTTCAAGCTTTACGTACTTCGTAAAACAAGCCAAAAGAAATTAGCTCATGCTTTTGAATCTTCAATCAAAAAAGGTGACTTAGAAAAAACTTTAGAAAAATCAAAAAGAGCTGGCCGCTTAAACCCAATCGGCGCCATTACAAGAGCTGGATCACAAGCTGCTTTAGATCTTGGTGGCAAAGAAGAGATCCAAGCCAGAATGGACGAAGTGATCTTACACGAAACGTCTAGATTAGAAGAAAGAACTCCATTTTTAGCAATGTTAGGAAACGTTGGAACATTATTAGGACTACTTGGAACAATAGTTGGTCTAATCAAATCATTCGCATCAGTATCAGGCGCTGACCCAGTTACAAAAGCCGCTATGCTTACAGAAGGTATATCAATGGCTATGAACACAACAGCTTACGGTCTAATTATGGCAATCCCTGCTTTAGTTATGTACGCTGTACTTACTAATAGAACTCAAAAATTAGTAGATGATATGAACCAAGCTTCACTTAAAGTTTATAACTGGTTAAGTTTTACTTACGAAACTACTCCAAAAAGAACTTCTAGAAAATCTAGTAACTAATAACTGAAAGTTAACACTAAATAAAACAAAGGGATTAACCCATGTCTAAGAAAGACTTAAATTTTGAACTAAACTTGTTGCCAGTAATATCACTTCTTGCTGTACTTATATGCTTTTTATTACTGACAACAGCTTGGATCCACATCGCTAGTGTTGATGTATCCCAAGCCATTGGTGGTCAAAGCCAAGCCGAAACTAAAAAACAACCTGAACTTTGGATCACTTTAGATGGAAAAAAATTATCTTACGAAATTAAAAACGTAAGTAAGAAGTTAAGTCGTTATAATCAAAAGAAATCAATCAGTGTAAAAAAAGCTCCTAAATACTTTAAAAAATTGAAATCTAAAATTGAAAACTTAAATGTGGCCTTAATTAGCCCAAGCAAATCAACAGAGTATGCCCACGTCATTGCTATGATTGATAGCTTGAAACAAGAAAAAATTAACGAAATTGGTGTTAACCCTTTATAGGAATTATTTATGAACCACAGTGTAATTAAAAAAACTCAAATGCGCTCTCCCCTATTAGGTTTAACTCGCCTTCGTCCAAAAGGAGAAAACGGCAAGAAAACCCTAATGGCTAGTGTAATACTAACCTCATTAGTAGATGCTTTCTCCATTTTAGTAATTTACTTAATAGTGAACACAAGCACTGCCAACGAAATTATAAAAAACAATAAAGGCGTTGAGCTACCAACTGCCAAATCTACTATTACCCTAGAAGAAGGTGTTGTTGTTAAAATTTTAGACGGCAAATACTACATTAACGAAGAAAAAGTTTCTGAAAGTAGACTTCTTAAAAAACTAAACCAAGTTAAAACTGAATTTGAAAGTGAAAACAAAAAAGTAAATCTTATTATCCAAGCTGATAAATCTGATAGCTTTGAGCTAGTAAACCCAATTTTAGTTTCTAGTGCCGCTACTGGATTTGAAAAAATTAAGTTTGCAGTGACTCCTAAAGGAGGAAGCAAACTATGATTTTAAAATCTTTTCTTACTCTTTTAGTTACTACTTTATTTTTCAGCACTAGTTTTGCTGAGAAAATGAGTTATGATAACCACACATTAGTTATTAATAAATTAAACACAGCTCTTTCATTAATGAAAAAAAATGACAAATCTTTACGCCCAACTACTAAAAGGTTAGCTGACTTATACTCTGAGCGCGCAAGAATTGCTGAGTTTAAAGAGAATGAAAAGAACTGTAATAACTGCATGAAGTCATTCGAAGACCGCATAACTGCTATTAAGCATTACAATAATGTTATGGCAATGGGGCTAGAAAACGGCGCAATTATTACTCAAATCGCCCACCTTTACCAATTAACCAATCAAGATCACAAATCAAATGCTCTATATAATAGAATAATTAAGAAATCTACACCTACATATAGCTCAGCCCTAGTTGGCGAGTCTCACCTTGCTGTGGCTTACAACTACTTTAAAAAAGACAACAGTAAAAAAGCATTAAAACATTTTGAAGCTTCTAAAAAATTCAGCACTAAACAACCTCAAAGTGTAACTAACTACTATATCGCTTGGTGTAAGTTTAACCTCGGCCAAGAAAAAACAGCTCGTAGCCTTATGGAAAAGTCTTTAAAATCGGCTATTGTGGAAGCAAAAACCAGTGATGAAATGAACGACTTTGCAAAGCAAGCCTCCCGCGACTTAACAATTTTTTATGCAAGAACAAACCTGACAAATACTAGAATCAATAAATTACTAGATCTAACTCCAAAGTCTGTGAGAATTTCAAATTTTAAAGCCTTAGCTGACGAAGTTGAGCGCTTAGGAAAGCACAAATCAACAGCGAAAATCTGGGGACTAATTGCAAAAGTAACTGAAGAGCCAACAGCTAAAATTGAAGCTCAATTTAGATATGCAAAATCTAGCTTTAATGTTGGAAATATTAAAACTGCAGCAAACCAATATGACAAAGCTATTACTATTTGGCAGACTAAGTCTTGTGTTACTTCTGAGGACTTCAACTGTAAGGACTTAAAAATTAATGTTAGAAACTTCGTAATTGGCTGGAACAACACTGAAAAATCAAAGCCAAGCAAATACTTATTAAATGCTTACCAGTCTTACCTAAGATTGTTTAGTGATGACAACGAAATGCTTCAATGGGCTGCTCAGGTGGCAGTAATTAGAAACAATCATTTAACTGCTAAAAATTTATATCGTAGACTTACTAATAACAACTTAAAAACTGGCGCCAGTATTGAAAAACCATTACTTGCTGAAATTGAGTCAGTTGAAAATACTAACAGTAACAAAGAAAAATTAGACACTTATAACTATTACTTAAAAGTTAACCCTAACGGAAAGACTAAATCATCAGTAAGATATCAGCTGGCTCAAACTCATCTGGATATGAAAAATTATGTTACATCATCAAATATCTTTTGTGACTTAGCTCAAAACACTAAAACAAAAGTTAGCTTAAAGTCAGCTCACTTATGTGTTGATACTTTTGCTGTTCAAAAAGACTCTGCTAATGTTGAAAAATACGCTTTAAAATTCTCTAAAATGTATAAGTCTGACAGAAAAGAATTTATGACTATAGCTAGAAATGCCACTTTAAACTCTGTAGCCAGTAACCTTAATGGCAAAGCTAGCCAAAGAGAACTATCTAAAAACTTAACTCGCCTTGAAAACGTTAACTTAGTGGGCGCAAGCAATGACGACAAAATTAAAATTTACAAAAACATTATTACTGTTTCTGAGCAATTAAACAATATTCCAAAAGCAATGACAGCGACCAATGTTTTATTAAAGGCTCGTGGTTTATCAGCAAAAGATAAAACTTACGCCTTAACTAAAAAAGTATGGTTTTCTGAACTTTTACTTAACTTTAAAACGGCTTTAAATACTTATAAGCAAATTCACCCAATTAAGTCAGCCTCGCGCAGCCAATTAGTAAGAATGTCTGTATTATCTGAGCTTGCTGGCCTTAATCCAAGTCAGTATGACAAAAAAATCTTAGCTAAGACAAAAGGCACTTACCAATCTAATAAAATTAGAGCTAAATTAATACTTGCTTCAAAAAGACCTTGGACAGAGTTTAACAAATATTCTAAAAAATTAAAAAAATCTAAGAAATTATATAGCACTGTTGCTTTAGAAGTTTACTCTAAATACAAAAACAATGGCCAAATCAGAAAAGTACTTAAAAACAACTTCGTTATGTACTCAGCCAATGGTCAACGCTTACTAAGAGTTGAAAACCTTAAAAGCATTAACTCTATTAAAAATAAAGTGCGTAAACATAAAATCAACTCTACTACTACAAAAAGATTATCTAAAACTTTAAATCGTAGAATCTCACTGATTGAAAGCCTAGAAAAGGCTTACGCCGATGCCGCTAGTGACAAGGACTGGTTAAGCCAAGCTGTTGCTTTAGAGATTATCTCTTTTGAATACCACAGATTATATAACAAAATTTTAACTTTCCCAGCTCCAAAAGGGCTAAAAAAGAATGAATTAGTTCAATATAGAGCATTACTTAATCAGCAAGCATTGCCTTATAATAAAAAGTCTGAAACTGCTAAATTCAAAGCTGCAAAATTTTGGAACCAAAACAAATTATTCACTAACTTAGTGTCAGAGCACAATAATTCTAAAAGATCGATTCAAAAGATGATCACCCATGAGATCAAAGAAGTGAGCCGTTATGCTCCTGCACAAACTCGTCAAATCTTAGCTTCAGCTCGTAAAACATCTGCTCCAAGTAGTAATGAGATTAAAACTAACTATGAAAAATTAAGATCTCAACCATTTAACAGAACTCAAATTGCTAAAGTAATTCACTTAGAAACTCGCCGTGAAAGACCAGTTGTGTCTACTTATTTAAGTGAGCGTTTGAAAGTATCTCAAAAAAGGAGCCGCAACTAATGAAAGCATTAATCATTTTACTATCTGTAGTATTTTGTTTTTCGGTACAAGCGAAAAAGAAAAGATCTGTAAAAAAGAAGACTCCAGCCTACAAAGTTAAAAAACTAAACCATGCTAATTTAAAAACTAACATGAAGTTTAATGACCTCAGAGTTAACGGTAAATTCATGTTTTCACGTGAAGCCATTGCCAAAGTTGAAGATGATAAAAATTTAAGTGATTTATTAGGTTTAAGAACAGATTTCAAAGATCGTTTAGAAGATCTTTCAAAGAGGTATTAAAATGGAAAAGAAGACAATTGTACTAGAAAACACATTAGGTCAAACTGTGAGGACCTTTCATAATATGCCCGCTAAATTTGAAGTGGTTCTTCGCCTAGACACTGGCCGCGTAGTTGGTGTTAAAAGCTTTAAAGAGCTTGAAGAAGAAGGAGTTCCATTTAAAAAGTTAGCCACTGTTAAGTCTGAAACATTAACTTATAAAGGCATTGACCTAAAACAGTACGGAACTGTTAAAGTTGTAAAGGAAGTGAAGTATTTCTCTGAGTCTGTAAAGTTAAAGCCTGAAAGTAACCGAGTTTATAAATCATATTTAAAAGTATCTGCTCTTTCTCATGCAGTTATCGTAATTCTTATTTTATCATTAGGCTTCATGTTCAACCCAGAAAAAGAAGTTGAGCCAACAGAAGTTGTTATATTAAAGCCTCGTAAAAAAATCCAAGTTGTACCACCAGAGCCTGTTCAAAAAGTAGCTCAGAAAAAAGCTAAAAAACGTCAAAAAAGAGTTAAAAAAGTGGTTAACTCTAAGAAGACCACTCGTAAAAGAAACCTTGTTAAAAGATCTAAGCGTAAAAATCGTGGTAACAAAGTTGTTTCCATGAAAGACCGTGGCGCACTAAGTGTTTTAGGGTCTTTATCTAAATCTAAGCAAAAAGGTGGAGTTAACCTTAATAAAGTAAAAACTAGCTTTGGTGCCGGTATGGGTGGAACAGGCGGTAGCGGTGGTGTTCAAACCTCTGTGTATGCTAAAGGCCTTACAGCAGCTCCTGCAGGCCACGGTGGAAAGGTCCACGGTGCTGGTGGGTACGGAACTAAAGGAAAAGGCGGAGGCCGTGCTGGTTACGGTAAAATGGGCCTCAGTGGCGCCAGTGGCGGTTATTTTAAGCCTCTTACTCAACAGGCTCTAGTTGGCGGTGGATTAGACATGGCTCAGGTGGCCGCTGTCATTTCTCGTCACCAGGGACAAATTAGGTACTGTTATGAGAAGGGTTTACAGTCTAAACCTAAGCTAAGTGGTCGAATTAAGATGAAATTTACTATTAATGGCCGTGGCATAATAAGTGCAGCTAATGTAGGTAGCTCTAGTTTAAAAAATAGAGCCGTGGAATCTTGTATTACTAAAAAGCTGCGTTCATGGAAGTTCCCAAGACCAGTAGGAAACAAGAACGTAAAAGTAACCTACCCGTTCTTATTTAAACGTTTGAACAGAGGATAGACACTTTCAGTGTTCTTTTAATTAAACAAGACTTAGTAAAACCAGGAGTATGTAGTGATGAAAAAATTTGTAACAGCGTTAGTATTAGGTACATTAGTTACTTCGTGCAACATCGAAAGCGACCCCACAAAAGACACAAAATATAACTTTAAAAATGGAGTTGAAAAATTAACTCCAGAGGCTGACATAGTACAAAAATCAGCTGGCCAATGTAATAAATTATTTAACGTACAAATTGACAGTGTCTACATGTTTGAGCCCGGCAATGCTTCTTCAAGAACTTTAGTGGCTCACTCATTACTTAATGGCCTTGATACAGAATTAAAATTAGTTCAAAGTGACCGTAACCCTCCAGGACTATCATTAACTAAAGTGGCTGGCGAAGTTGGTGAGTACAAGTTCACTTGGGACACATCAAAAATTAACACTAAAAAGAATTACGAAGTATTTTATGTAGAGCTTGCCCATGTGGCCGTTGGCAAACAGTCAATAGACGTTGATGGCTGTGCAATTAGCAACAAAAAAGAAGTTAAATTAGTTTATATCGCTGAAACAAAAGAAATCCCAGTTAAAATTGCTGACCAAGCATTATCTGACGAAGGTATCGTAGAACTTCACCATGATTTAAATGCTTCGAACACCTTTCAAGTTAAATTACCTACCATTTCTTCTTTAAAAACTTACCCATTAAACACTAGCGTTGACAGCATTGATATTATTGATTTCGTTACTGTTACTGAAGTAAAACGCTCAGGTGTTTACACAATCACTGTTGATAACGACGCCCTTGCTGAAGAGTTTAAAGGTCAAGACGAGCAAAACCTTGCTGTGTCTTTAACTGCCTTAGCTGATGGATCTCACGCGGAAGAGTTCCAAGTTCATTTTAAATTTAAATCAAATATTAATATAGAAGAACCTGTAGCAGAAAACACAACAAGCACTACTGATACTGCTGCCACCCCGGAGGGAAAATAATGAAATTACTTATAACACTAGTTGCTTGCATAGGCTTATTTAGCCAAGCCCTATTCGCCGATGAGGTTTCTGACTTAGAAGGCTTAGGTAGTAACCGTGCTCTTATTAAAAGAGCTCAGAAAATGGACCCTAAAAGCCGTTATAGAATTGTTCAAAAAAGATTGGTTGATCGCAACAAACGTTTTGAATTCAGTGTTGGTGGCAACATTGTTGCCGGTGGTGACGCATACTTTGACACTGCCAACCTTGGTGTTCAAGCTGACTTTCACATCAACCCAAACTGGTCTGTTGGCGCAAGATACTACAAATCTAATAATACACTGACTAAAGAAGGACAAAGAGTTCACGATATCGCTGAAAGCACTCCGGCTGATCAAGTAGCCACTGTTCCTGATTTAGATCCACCGAGCCAAACTGTTTTTGGTACTCTTACTTTCTACCCTGTTTACGGGAAACTTAATTTTTTCAATGTTAAAACTGTACAATTTGATGTTTACACTGTTTTAGGTGCTGGCATGATCGAACTTATCGAAAGTGGCCAAACTCTTGCCTATACAGCTGGTCTTGGAACTGGAATTTGGTTTAACAACCGTTTCACTGCAAGAATGGAAGTTAGATATCAAGGTTACCAAGATTCAATTAACTCAATTGAAGGCGCAAGACAAATGAACACTATTAACGCTGGAATCACTTTAGGATTTTTACTATGATGATCATTGCTAAACTTTTACTTTCTGGCCTTATATTTATGGCAAGTGCTGAAGTGGCTGCAAGTTACTTCCCAAATACAACATCTGCCCAGAACTCTTTTTCTAAAAATATTAAAAGAGGTCAATATAAAACAGCTATGAAGTCTTTTGACCAGATTTTTGATGAGAGCTACAAAGCCTCAGCAAATGGTTACGTTCTACAAAGTTTACTAATGTACAAATCAGGAATGCCTCTAAATGGTGTTCGCACTCTTTTATCATTAAAAAACCCAAATAAAATAGATAATGAACTAAAAAACATGTGGGCTAAAGCTTTACCTGTAAGCTCTCCAGTCTGGAAAGTTGTTAATGTTAAAGTAAGTTCAAAGTGGTCCTCAGTATTCCCATATATCGGAAATTACACAGGCTATCTATACCCTCATTACAAACCAAAAAACTTAAAGCAATTAAAAAAACTTGAAAAACAAAATATATCTTCTGTCATCATGTCTGACTGGCACAATTATCAATTAGGTTTATGGAATGGTATATTAGATCGCCCTAACCGTGGCCTAGATTACTTTAACAAAATCCCTACAAATTCTAAAACTGTGGACATGGACCAATTGAACTTAGCTCGTGGCCGACTGCACTACCAACTTAGAAACTACAATAAAGCTATTATTGCTTACCAAAAAATTTCTAAAAAATCTGATTACTGGGCTATTTCACTAGAAGAGCAAGCTCATACTTACACTATTATGGGCAAAGACAATCTTAGCCTTGCAAAATTAAAAAGTTTATTTAGCCCGGTGCTGGCAAGCTTTGCTGGTCCAGAGCCTTACATGTTAACGGCGTTTAACCAAGAGCAAAACTGTGATTACATTTCATCTTTTAAAACTGTGGGAAAATACAAGCGCAGCCTATTACCAAGAGCCAAGTCTTTAAAGGCTATATCTAAAGGTGAAAAAACAGCAGCTATCGCGCACCTTCTAAACGTGCAAGCTAACAAAAACTTAGACTGGCAGTTCTCAAGTCAGTATGTTAATAAATTGCCTACTCATTTTTATAATGACAAATTTTTAATTAAATACTTTGACGGCCGCTCAAACCTAAGACGTGAGGCTGCATTAATAAATACACTCAATATTACAGATAAAGTGGCTAATAAAATTAGAGCTTACTCTGAGGCTCGCATCCCTTACTTAGAAAGTAAAATTACAAAACGTTTAGCTTATCTTGCCAAAAGAGATTTAAAAAATATTTCTAATATTACTAAAAAGATGCATTTAATCGAAGCTGAAGTGATCCAACAATTACATATTGCTAAAGATATTAAACAAGCAAGTCGCTTTAATAAACCAAATTCAAGAGAAGTTTTAGTATTCCCGGACGACGGCGAATTATGGATGGACGAGATTGATAAATACAGTGCTAGCATTGGTTTTTGTAACAAGAAAAAAGGAAAGTCATTATGATTAAATCAGTATTACTTAGACGCTTAATAGGACTTACATTAATTTCTGGGTTTGCCTTAGCTTGTACCAGCGAAAACAATGACCTTTATGTACCTCAGGTGCAAGAAAAACTAACTTCTGGTAGTGCCACTGATTCTGCCAAAGCCATAGTTCATGAACCAAACCGCGATGTTGATATATTATTTGTTATTGATCAGTCTGCAAGTATGGCTGCCATCATTAAAGAAGTTCACGAAAATATTGACCAATTTGCCAATCAATTCACTACTGATGAAAAAACTAAAGTGAACTTC
>CALLBC010000225.1 GCA_938001965.1 uncultured Bdellovibrionales bacterium
GGGCTTCAATATAGCCGCAAGAGACGCAGGAATGTCTTTAGATGAACGAGCTTCCATACTTGGTCATAGCCGGGAGGTGAATGAGTTTCATTACAGAGGCAAAGCAAAACTTGATACAGAGAGGTTGAAGGAGATACTTAATGAAAAAATGTGGAATAAAGATGTAAAGAGAAGCTCTTAATAAATGGTACCGATCGCCGGACTTGAACCGGCACGCCCAGAAGGCATTTGATTTTGAGTCAAACATGTCTACCAATTCCATCAGATCGGCTTAAATTAAAAACTCCTTACTAAAAGGATGCTGAATCCTTTGTGTCTACCCACTTCGCAAATGAAGTTTGTTGCGTATTTGCGGTCCTTATTTTTAGATGTTTTATAAGGTCTTGTCAAAGGAGGTAAAACTTTAAAATATCTAACAAAAAATCATTTATCAAAATTACCTTTACAATTAGACGCAGTATATTTTGAGTCCATCATGTCTACCAATTTCATCAGATCGGCCCAGAATTTATATATAAATAAATTGAGCTCAAAGTAATATATGCCAGCAGCGAGCTGAGCAATCCTTTTCTTTTTTAGACTAGGGCGTGTTAATGCTTAACCTGGCTTTTCAAAAGGCTTGGTAAAGCATTAAAAGCTCCTATATAATATAGATAGAATTGGTGAAACCCATCCTAGAACTAGCTTTTAAGCTTTATATTTATTTCACAAACTGTTGGGAAAATAGACACTCCAATAATTTATAGGCTCAGCATCACTTAAAATGGAGATGAAGCCTCACTGTGGAGTAGCTTTCATCTGGCATGAATATTTTTAGGCTTTTAGATTTAATCTCAAATCAAAATTATAGATTTTAAAATCAAAGAAAATTTTAAATTAAATTTTAATTACAGTGACTTAGCTCTTATTTGTTGCAGGTGACATTTTTTGGCATTTCCCTTGCTATATAAATTAAAAAAAACTCGTTTTGAGGAGGTTGTTATGAAAACATTAGTATTATTACTTGTAAGCATTTTTGCTGTCGGGCAAGTAAGCGCAGAGCCAAAATGGGTGAGCGATGAAATCAAGGAAGAGATCCTTGAGGAAACTGGCAAAATAGAAAAAAAAGCAAACGGTAACATTTATATCGTAAACCAAAATAAAGGTCAGAACGATAATGCTGCTGAAGCTAAAAATATTAATAAAGGTGAAGTTAAAAATTCAGCATCAGCTGAAGCTGCAAACTTACCTGAAACAGTGGTTGAAGCAAGTCCACTTGTTGAGTCTTATGCAAATAATTTGCGTTCGCAAAGACAAAAAGCTGAAATCCAAACTGAGCAAAAAATTGTTGAAAAATTAGAAGCTGCTCGTTTAGAAGATGAAAGAAGCCGTGCTGAAAGATTATTTGGCGACAAAAAATTCACGAATGATCACAAAAGTGAGGATCATGTTGAGTATGCTCCTGTGGAAATCATTGAGTACTCTGGTCCAACTACAACAGTAACAACTCCAGTGGTGACTCCAGCGCCAGTAGTTGCTGCTCCTGTAGCTCCAGCTGTTGTTGCACCAGTTGCAGTTAATGAAGTGGCTTACGAAAACAAAAAGCATGTTAAAGAACATGTACTATCTAGTTCATTTGTAAGTTTAGGTCTAGGGGCTGTAGCTTACAAAGCTGAGAACGTTGAAAGTAAGTATGCCTATAACTTAGGTGTAGGTGTGATGATGGACAACAATATGTCTGTTGAAGCCTCTTTAATTTACTCGCAGCACAGAGTTGACGAACTTTACGGAACTCACTCTAGAGTTGGTTCTTACGGTTTCACTGATTTAGATCAGTATAACTGGGGATTAGAAGCTAGATATAACCTACCAGTATCAAAAGTACACTTTTATGCCGGTGGATATGTTGCCTATGTAAAGAGAAACTATTTTGGTGTTAACAAAGGTCACTTCTATCACCACAACAGAGGTCATGATTCTGAAGAGTCTACGACGGCTTGGAATATAGCTCCAGTATTAGGTGCTGAAATAGCTATTAGTAAAAAAGTATCTCTTGGTTTAGATTGGAGACATATGATCAACTTTGCACAAAAGTTTAGTTCAGAAGATATGAAGCATAGCTACCGTGACTATGATGAAGTTCCATTAGAAGATATCAATTACAATATGATCACTGGTAAACTTAAAGTTAATTTTTAAAGAGAAATAAGCGTATCAACTTAACTCCTCTTTTTTTGAAGCTGGCGAGCAATCGCCAGTTTTTTTTTAATTTATTCAATTGCTAAAGTCATAAAATTTGCTAGGCTTAATATATGAAAATTTTGATTTCCATATTCATAGCCTTGTTTGGCTTTACAGCTCAATCCTCAACATTAATTACTCAGTCAGTTGCCGAAGTGAATTCGGAACATTTAACCTCTCGACAAGTGGTTTTAACGGCACTGTTATCTGTTTGTATGAAGGGTAAATGTAGCAATACAAATTCTGTTGTCACAAATGTGAAAAGTGACGCCTTTGTCAGCCAACTCTCAAAGGCTATTTTTGAGCGCTTAGCTTACTTTGAGTCTGTTGGAGTTTTTGAAGACTATAAAGCCATCACCAAAAGTCAAATCAACAGAACCATGTCAGCACAAATTGCCAGAAAGCTGCAGTTTAACCAGCAAGAGATATTAAAAGCCCATAGGGTTAAAGCGCTTGCAAAAAAGTACATTGATTTTAAAGATAAAAACTTAAGTGTTTATATAACTAATGCTGAAGCTAGAAAGTTTTATGCAAAGAATAAAGCCTCTTACCCAAAGGGTCAGTTTAAAGATCACTTAGCTTCTATAAAAAAACACCTCCAAGAAAAGCGTAAAAGACTTCGCGTTAAAGACTGGGTTGTTAATATGCAAAGCAAGTATAAGGTAAAACAATTCATCAACTAGTAGAGCCCTTAAAGAGGCATCATTTGGAAGAGCTAGTGAAGCTCTCAAAAGCTTGGGAGGCAGACTCACCAGAAGTGGGAGGAGTGTCTTGGACAGAGAAAAACCTGTCTATTTCCTTGGCAGATAATAATATTCTAGGAATTTTAGTAGAGGGTAAGGTCATGGCCTTTGTGGTTTTAAGAGAAATGGACCATGCCATTGAGGTGGACTACCTTGCCACGGATAGGAGAAAGCTGCGAAAGGGCTATATGTCTATTGTTTTCAGCTACTTACAAGATTTCTCTAAGAAAGTAACCAAGCCCATTTGGCTTGAGGTGAGTATGAATAACACCAAAGCCATAAAGTTATATGAGAAATTTGGCTTTATTAAAGGTGGCGCTCGAAAAAACTATTATAAAAAGGGACAGACGGCTTTTAATTATACCTATAATCCTTAAAACATCTTGCATTGAAGCATAAATATTGTTAGTTTTTAAGCGTTTAGAGGGCCGAAGGCCCTCTTTTTTATTATAGTAATGAGAACGCCAAAGGCGTGAGGCTCATTACGAAAAACAAGGCAAAATTTTATTTTGCTCCGTCCTGATTGGGAGGTGCGGAATCAAATTTTAACCTAGGTACTATTTTAGTGAATGAAAGTTGGATAACAAAAGTTAAAACATTGGTGAAGCCCATTTGTGAACGCGAAGGGTGTACACTGTATGATGTTGAGTCCACAGGGGCTAGATCATCAAGAGTTTTAAAGGTTTATATTGATTCCAAAGATGGTGTAACTATCCAGCAATGTGCAGATGTATCTAATGGTTTGAGTTTGTTACTTGATGTTGAAGATATAGTGCCAGGCGGTAAGTACAGCTTAGAAGTTTCAAGCCCAGGTCTTGAAAGAAACTTAAGTGAAGAGTGGCACTATGAAGGGGCCATAGGTAAGTTAGTAAAAGTTAAAACGCATAAAGCTTATATGCCTACTGAAGGCCCTGAAACTAAAAAAGGCGTTAAACTTATTAAGGGTGTTTTAAAAGTAGTTAATAAAGAAAGTATAACTTTAGAAGATGAAAAAAGTAGAGTGTATGAGGTTGTTGTGGCTGATATTACAAAAGCCCATACAGTTTTTGACTTCTCTAAAGCTTCTAAAGGTAAAAAGAAGAAATTTTAAGGCAGTGGCAGTAGTTAGGTCTTAATACTTATGTAAATAAATTTATTTCGAAGCGCTTTTTTGTGCTGAGAGTTTAAAAATCTAAGGAGATTTTATAATGGCAGTAGAAAACATTTTTTCTAACTTGAGTAAAGTAATAGAAATGGTTGGTAAAGATAAGGGTATCGATAAACAAATCGTTGTGGATGCAGTTGTTCAGGGAATGCTTGTTGCAGCTAGAAAAAAGTACGGAACTTACCGTGAGATTGAAGCCTCTTATAATGATGAAAGTGGTGAAGTAGAATTATTTGAGTTTAAAGAAGTGGTTAAAGATGAAGACTTCATTGATGACGAAGTTGAAATTAAACATACAGAGGCTTTAGAGTTAGACCCTGAAGCACAGCTTGATGATTCCATTGGTGTAAGAATGGAAACTGGCGACCTTGGAAGGATTGCCGCTCAAACTGCAAAACAAATTATTACTCAAAAAGTGAGAGATGCTGAAAGAGATATTATCTTTAATGAGTTTGAACAAAGAAAAGGTGAGGTTGTTTCAGGGATAGCAAGACGTGTTGAGCGTGGAGCTATTGTTGTTGATATGGGTAGAACTGAAGCTTATCTACCACCAAGAGAGCAAATTCCTGGTGAAGTTTATAAACCAGGTGACCGTATTCAGGGTTATATTGCCGATGTAAGGCAAACAACTCGTGGACCACAAATCATTATGTCCCGTGCTGATAGCAGATACTTAATTAAATTATTTGAAAGTGAAGTGCCAGAAGTTTATGACGGCATTGTTGAGATTGTAAATGCCGCTCGTGAGCCAGGCCAAAGAGCAAAGGTGGCCGTGTTAAGTAAAGACCCTACCGTTGATCCAGTAGGAGCTTGTGTTGGAATGAAGGGGAGTCGTGTACAAACCATAGTTCAAGAGCTTCGCGGTGAAAAAATTGATATTATCATGTTTAGTGAAGATCCAACTCGCTTTGTGAGTAATGCTCTAGCCCCAGCTGAAATTTCTAAAATCTTTGTTGATGATGAAAACGGAGAAATGGAAGTGGTTGTTCCTGATAGTCAGTTAAGTTTAGCTATTGGTAAGCGTGGACAAAACGTAAGATTAGCAGCAAAGTTATGTCAGTGGAGAATTGATATTTCTTCTGAAAGTGATTCAGCCACTAAAACGGCAGAGGCCATCTTTAACTTGATGTTAATTCCAAACATGACAGAAACCATGGCGCAAAATATTTTTCAATCAGGCTTTGCAAGCTTTTCGGAAATTGCTGAGTCTGCCCCTGCAGAGATTATGTTAATTCCAGGCTATAGTGATGAAGCTAAAGCCACTGAGCTTATCAACTTATCACTAGGTTTAGTTGAAGAGTACTCAGCTGAAGATAAAGAAATTCCAACTATGGCTGCAAAACTAATGAAAGAGGGCAAAACTATTGCCGCTCCTTCTGCACCAGAAGGAAACTCTAAGCAACAAGCTGATCAAAGATTAAAAGAAGAGTTAATGCAGTTAGAAAGTGCTGAAGCTAATAGCGAAGAAAATAGTAAAGAAGAAGTTGTTATGGCAGCCACTGATGATCCAGTTGATGGTGAGTCAGATGAAACTGTTGTTGCTAAAGCTGAGGACAGTGCGTCTGAGACGGATGCATAATTAATATAAGAGATAAATGAGTTTAACAAATAATTGCCTTTGAATAGAGGAGCTAAAATTTTGAGTCAACCAAAAGTATATGAATATGCCAAAGAGCTAGGTATGGAAACCATTGCCTTAATGGATAAAATTAAGAAATGGAAATTACCAGTAAAAAGCCATATGGCCGCTTTGTCTGAAGATGTTATTGATCAAATTCAAGCTCAGCTAAAGGCTGAGGTTGAAGCCAAGTCTGCTTCTAAAAAGAAAACTAAGAAAAAGACTGCCAAGAAAAAGGCTGCCAAGAAAAAAACAGCAACAAAAAAAGTTGCTAAGAAAAAAGTAACTAAAAAAGCCATTGCTAAGCCAGTGACTAGAGTTACTAAAAAGAAAAAGGTAACTAAAAAAGCAACAGCTAAGGCTGAGACCACCACTGAAGAAACAGTAAAAGCGCCAGTGGTTAAAAAAAGACGAGTCATCAGAAGAAAGGCTGGTGAGGCAGAAGCGGCTGCTGAAGCAAAGGCTAAAGCCGAGGCTGAAAAAGTTGCTCAGGCTCAAGCTCAAGTTGAGGCTGGAGAGACTGCAGTTGCCCCTGTGGAGGTTGAAGAGGCTCCAAAAGTGGCAGTTTTAAAAACAACTGGAAAAATTATTGGCCGCATGGATTTAAAGCAATCTAAGCCAGCTTCGGGATCAAGTCGCCCTGCAAGGCCAGGAGCCAGTAGAAATATAAGAACAGGCTTTGTAGCTGCTCCAACTACAGTTGAAGACAAATTTGCCGGCTCTGTTGATAGAGTTAAAGAAAGCAAAGACCGATTTAAAAAGAAAAATTCAGCAGGTGCTGCTCCAAAAGAAGGCCCAGGAAACTTTGCTTCCACTGAATTTAGAAAGCGTGAAGTAATATTTCAGCCTAAAAAGAAGAAAGTTCAGTTAGGTGATGCTAAAAAAACGATGATCACAACAGCTGCAGCTCATAAACGTGTAGTTAAAATTTACGGTGAAATGAGTGTTAGTAATCTTGCCAATGAATTTGGAATCAAGGCCACTGTATTAACTCGTAAGTTAATGAAAGAAGGTGTGATGGCTAAAATCACAACCGTATTAGATTTTGATACTATTTCTTTAATTGCTCCAGAGTTTGGCTTTGAGGTGGAAAACGTAGTTAAGAGCATGGATGATATTTTAGCTTCAATTAAGTTTGGAGATGTTGATGCAGCTCCTGTTTATCGCCCACCTGTAATTACAGTTATGGGTCATGTTGATCATGGAAAAACAACTTTACTAGACGCCATTAGAAAGGCCGACGTGGTTGCTGGCGAAGCCGGTGGTATCACTCAGCATATTGGGGCCTATAAAGTTAAACTAGCCGGCGGAAAAGTGGCCAGCTTTATTGATACTCCAGGCCATGCCGCCTTTACAGCAATGCGTGCTCGTGGTGCCAATGTCACTGATATTGTAATTATTGTTGTTGCAGCCGATGATGGTGTTATGCCGCAAACAGAAGAGGCCATTAACCATGCTAAAGCTGCTGAAGTGCCAATCATTGTTGCTATTAATAAGATTGATAGGCCAGGCGCTAACATTGAAAAAATTAAGCAGCAATTAACTGAGTATCAGCTTATTTCTGAAGAGTGGGGTGGTGACACAATTTTCTGTGAAGTATCTGCACTTAAAAAAGAAGGTATTGAAAATTTACTTGAGCAGATTCATTTAGTGGCAGAGGTTGCTGATCTTAAAGCCAACCCTAAGTGTTCAGCTAGTGGAATAGTAATTGAAAGTAGAGTTGAAAAAGGAAAGGGAAATGTTGCAACAGTTTTAGTGCAAGAAGGTACTCTTAATAAAGGAGATATTATTGTTGCAGGAACTGTGATTGGTAAAGTTCGCCGTATGAATAACGAACGCGGTGAAATTGTTAAACAAGCTCTTCCAAGTGACCCCGTTGAGATTACAGGATTGCCAGATACTCCTGTTGCCGGTCAGCAGTTTGTGATTTGCCAAAAAGATGTTCAGGCTCAAGAAGTTGCCGAATTCTATGAAAAAGAAGCGCGTGCAGCGGCCAAAGGTGGCGGAGCCAATATCGATGATATCTTCTCAAGAGTTCTTAACCCGAACATTAAAGATTTACCGATCATTTTAAAAACGGATGTGGCCGGTAGTACTGAAGCCATTAAAGGGATGATGGATAAACTTGAAAATGCTGAGGTGAAAATTAAAATTGCACACTCAGCGGTGGGTATGATCTCAGAGTCTGATATTTTACTGGCTAGTACAACAGGTGGAGTTATATTAGGTTTTAATACAAAAGCCGATTCTAATGCCCAGCGCGTGGCAAAAGAAAAGGGTGTGGTAATAAAAACTTATACTATCATTTATGAGCTTATCGATGAGATTAAGGCATTAATGAGTGGCTTATTGACTCCAGATTCTGTTGAAAAACCAACAGGTAAGGCTGAAGTTAAAGAAACATTTAGTGTTCCAAGAATTGGTTTAATTGCCGGTAGTTTAGTGACTGAAGGTAAGATCACTCGTAACTCTTTAGCTAGGCTTATGCGTGGTGGTAAAGTAGTTCATGAGGGTAATTTATCCAGTCTTAAGCGATTTAAAGATGACGCTAAAGAAGTTAAGTCGGGTATTGAGTGTGGTATTGGAATTGAGAATTTCACGGATATCCAAGTGGGTGACATTATTGAAGCCTATGAAAGAAATGAAATCGCAAGAGATATTGACACTTTAATTAAAGAAAAAGAAAAGGCTGACAAGGCTGCAAAAGAAGCTAAAGAGTTAGCTGATCTTGAAGCAGAAATGGAAGC
>CALLBC010000226.1 GCA_938001965.1 uncultured Bdellovibrionales bacterium
TAGATTGCTTTAAATATAACTGATTAAATTTGATAATATAGTTATGGAAAAAAATCGACTTAAAAAACAGTTACATAATGATCCATACACAAAGTTTGACAAAATAAATGGCAAACACCCATGGGCCGATCAAGTTACAAATGGTCATATCCCCTACCACGTTAGAAAACTCGATAACGGCAAGGTTTTATATTTTAATTTTCATCTCGCAAAAGAGATGGGATTAATTAGCAAGGATCACCCTCACCAAATCACAAAAGCTCTTGAAAAAAAAATACTCTCCACATTTAACATCCGAATCATTAATGAATTTGATTTAAAAAATAATTCTGTAGATAAAAAAGAATTTAGCAAAAACACGTATATGGCCTCTCGCTACTTGCAGCTTCAACATAAAGACAAAAGAGGGTTGACCTCCGGCGATGGTAGAGGGATTTGGAACGGCTTTATCAAGCACAAAGGAATCACTTGGGATATTAGTAGCCGAGGAACTGGCGTAACCTGCCTCGCTCCAGGAGCGGTAGAGGCCGGACAAGATTTAGAAACAGGAAATGAAGAGTTTGGTTATAGCTGCGGCCTTGCTGAAATTGACGAACTTGTTGGTACAGCCATTATGTCTGAGACCGTCCATAACTACGGCTTTGAAACTGAAAGAATGCTAACAGTTATTGATTTTGAAAATGGATGTGGCGTAGGAGTAAGGGCTGGAAAAAACCTAATTAGACCTGCTCATTTATTTTTACATTTAAAACAAAATAATTATGACAGCTTAAAACAAGCCACTGACTATTTGATTGATCGTCAAATTAGCAATAAGGACTGGGACTTTAATACAAAAAGTAAAAATAAGTACAAGTATATGCTAGATACAATCTGTAATGATTTTGCCAAATTTGCTGCAAAATTAGAGCGAGAATATTTATTTACCTGGCTTGATTGGGATGGAGATAATGTTTTAGCTAATGCCGGACTAATCGATTACGGCAGCATACGATGGCTTGGGCTCAGGCACGATAAGTATCGCTATGATGATGTGCAAAGATATTCAACCACATTGAATGAACAAAGAGTTAAAGCCCAAGGGACCGTGCAAGTTTTTGCACAGCTCGTTGACTTTCTTTTAACTAAAGAAAAAAAGCCATTAAATAGCTTTAGAAATAATGAAGTCATTGATCAATTTAATAAAAAATTCTCTTCATATCTTTTAAAACACTTTCTATTCCAAATTGGCTTCAATGATCGCCAAAGTGATGAAATTTTAAATACTAAGTCTATACTTATTGAAAAAATTTATAAAAACTTTTCTTTTTTCGAAAAAATTAAATCCACAACTGGCGAACAGGTTGTCGAAGATGGGATAAACACACCACCCATACTAAATATGAGACTCTTTTTAAAAAACTTACCTAAAATTATAAAAGACACTGACGGTGATCTTGACTCCCCTTTAACTGAATCTCTCATATTTAATATAACAAGTGAGTTTGCAACTGAAGTGGATATTGCTAATCTAGAAAATCTAGAGGGTAAGTTTAATATTTTAATTAAAGACTTTACTCTTTTATTCAAAAGCTTAAGTAAGAATATTCTAACAAATTGTATTTCTCGCTCAGCCATTATAAATAGAGACGACAGGGTTACAGGCAATGCCATGGTATTCATTGTTCAAAAATTAATGAAGAAAAATAAAAATGTAAAACCATTTTCTTTTCAAAAAATTATTGAACGATTAATTCAAAATCAAGTTCTAAACCCCGAACAACCTGCTGGCCGAAAAATGCGTCTTAATTCCGAAGAGGAAAAAATAATTAATAGCTTAGATAATTTAATCTATATGTATCGTGAAGACTTATAATTTTCTTTCTAAGGTAAACATCGTCGGGCAATTATCGCTAATACTCCACCTATAATCATCTTTTTGGCTAGGCTTGTTACATGCGCCCAAATTACTTACTGCTCCCTTTCCCCAAACCTTTGAACTATATATTATGTTATTATACTTTCTAACTCTTGGGCTTTCTTCATCCGTATCAATAACTGTGGATTCAGCAGCCTCAAATAAATCCATATCTGGAAACTCTGCACGCAAAATTTGATGATGCTCATGAATCTCATTGGTGCTTGAGCTATTCCTCCAGTCTCCAACAATTATGGTGGGAAGCCCTTCATTGTATTTACTTGTTTCAGCAGCCACTTCTTCTGTGTATTCCATTCTTTGCATTAGCTTATCATCTACCTCAGGTCGTCTGCTGTAATCTAACACTACTAAAAAGAATTCATGCTCAATTAGTTTTCCATTAATTTTTACTTTATGCTTAAGCTTGGCCCCGAAGGCTGGAAGATTATCTTGTTGATTTAAATTAAAAATGCCACCAAGTAGAGCTTTCGACTTAACAAGCTTAATATCCTCGTGATAGCAAATAACTATAAATCGTTTTACGCCACGCTCAACAGGCCTACACTTAGCCCCGTTGTGCTTTATTTTATTATTAAATTCTTTTAAGCCATTAGTTTCACCAATAATATCTGTAAAAATATAAATATCATTTTGACTGAAAATTTTATTCTTTAAAGTTCTTCCAATTTCTTTGGCACGCAGCTTGGTCCTCTCTGAAGATGTTTTTTCTATGCCGCCAAAATTACCAATATTAAATATTGAAATCTTTAACTTTGATGCGTCCACTGTGCCCAATTTTCCACGCACATCACCTGGAGGAGCATCATATACACCAACTCCCTGCGGTGAATCCTCACAGGCACTAAACATTAATAGAAAACTAAACAAGATAATAAGTTTACTGAATAACAAGGTTCCTCCCTGAACGTTGAAAACAAAATATGGGTTTAGTTTATAAATACTTACTTATAGCGACAAGAACTTTATATAAAACCAAACCTTACTAGATTAGTGCGCAATCGAAAATACTCTATATATTTCA
>CALLBC010000227.1 GCA_938001965.1 uncultured Bdellovibrionales bacterium
TCCGCTTTCTTCAGCAATGCTCATGGAAAAAAGCATTAAGGCCGGTAAAGTGAAAGGCAATAAAAAGAATTTACAGTTTTTAGCGCAGGCTTGGCTTGATTCTGAAGATAAGCAAAAAGCAATTAAGCATTTAAGAAAGGCGGCCTCACAGGCTCAAGATGGTAAGTTATTTGTTTTAGAAGGGCAAGTATACTTAGAGAAGGGTCAATGGAATAAAGCCACTCAAGCATTTACTAAGGCCCTGCAAAAAGGCAAGCTATCTAACACTGGCCAAATTTATATGCTAAGGGGAATGGCATTTACAAATGCAAACAACTTTGAAAGCGCAAAAAAAGATTTTGATAAATTAGGATCCTTTGCAAACTACACATCTCAATCAATATCGTGGTTAAATTATGTAAAATTTAAAGAAGACGCTGTAAAAATCCTTTCAGGAAAAGGACAAGAAAAGGCAGCTAAAACAAAACTATAGCCAAGTTCCCAAAAGGTACGCCGATACTTTCTACGAAGCGATGGGTCATAGGAAGTATCGGCGTACTTTTTGTAAGATATTATTATAATAAATTTTAAATCAATTTTAATAAAAGCTCATTAAATTCTTTCTGCTCCATAAGTTTGATGCAAGATTCAGGTTGTTTTTTTAAACTTGGAACTGTATCAATCTTCCCAGCTCTTAGAAATATAGAATATATTTCGTTCTTGTTTAGGTCGTATATAGGAGTAGGGCTTATTTTTTGGAGAGTTGCATTTGTACAATAGAGTTTAGTTTCTTCTTGGAGAATTTCGTGCACAGAGATACGTTTACAACCATTGAACTCAGAAACATCCATATGCCTCTTGAATGTTCGTTTTCTATAGGTAAGTCTACGTCCGCTTACAACAGTTCAAGATATAGCTATAGAATTATTATCTTTCACAGTTTTTTCGTCTGAAGTTACTAGTAAGTCACTAAAAATTCTAGTTCCTTGTGAGTCCATGCATTTAACAAGGTATGTTCCGTCTTGAGAGTTAGCAACATCTCTAGTTTGCAAATTATTTTCTTCAATCTTACTGTTCTGGATGCAACTCATTAAAAATATAGTAGCTAGAAGTAGACAGCTGTTTAATAGTAATTTCATTTAGACCTCGATTGAAAAATATTATATATAATATTAAACTATATAAAAATTAACAGCAATTTTATCCTATACTAATGTCTCGGCACATTTTTCACTTTTTAAAGTTCTTTAAATGGCTGTACCTGCATAATTTTACCACTATCCGTTGAAAAGTAGAGCCAGCCATCAGGCCCTGATTGAACTTGTCTTACTCTCTCATTTAATGATTTAAATAAAACCTCTTGTTCCACAACTTTACCATTTGTAATTTTTAATCGTCTTAGATGTTGTGAGCCCAAAGCTGCAATGAATAAATGATTTTTCCATTTTGGTAATTTATTTGATTTATAAAATGCCATTCCAGATGGTGAAATACTAGGAACCCAATAAGTTAAAGGTTGTTCCATTCCTTTTTGACTTTTTTTACCGATACTTAAGCCATAATACTCTTTTCCATAAGTAATCACAGGCCAGCCATAATTTTGTGAGCGTTTAATTAAATTTAATTCATCTCCACCTTTTGGGCCAAATTCAACACTGTAAATATTTCCTGTAGCAATATCTAAATCAATCCCTTGAGGGTTTCTGTGTCCAAGACTCCAAATTTCAGGAAGCACATTTTTTTTACTTGTAAATGGGTTGTCCGTTGCTGGTTTACCATCAAGAGTTAGCCTTAGTATTTTACCATTATGAAATGATAGATTTTGGGCATACTTTCGTTTTCCGCGGTCGCCAATAGTCATAAAGAGATGATTGTTTTTAATTAATACTCTAGAACCAAAGTGTCTACTTGTGTTACCTTTAACTTTAGCTCTAAAAATTGTTGTAAGTCCTAAAAGAGTTTTATTTTTATATATTCCCCTAGCCAGTGAAGTGGTGTACTCACCACCATATTTTTCACTATAAGTGAGGTAAACATACTTTTTACCTGCTTTAGTATGTATATAAACATCGAGGAGTCCACCTTGGCCTCCGGCTTTTACTACAGGAGTATTTAACTTTACTTTTTCTTTAGTTTTTACGTTGTAATAGTATAGTTCTCCTTTTCTTAGGGTAGCTAAGAATTCATTTTCATTAATAAAGCTAAAGCCCCAAACTACATCATTAAAGCTTGTAATTGTTTGTGCTTGGTAAGAGCTTTTTGCATTAATTGAGAAGGGAAAAATGAAAATAGAATTAAGCAGAATCAAAAAAATAATTGTACGTATCATTGCTCAACTGTAAATAACTCAAGTTAGACATGCAACAGTCCTTGGATATTAATAATTGACCTAGACCATGGCCGAGGTTGCAGTTTGCGATGTACTTAACTTCTAAATAAGATCGAGTAGTTAATTTATTAAAGACCACTCTAAGGAGAGAAATATGAAATTAATAATTTTATTACTACTAGCATGTACATTTTCAGTTCAAGTATTTGCAAATTCGAAACAATACAAAATTGAATCTGAAGTTTACATTGATGGCGAGTTAGTTTCTTCTCCTATGATACTAGTTATGGGTGTTAATCAAGCTGAAATAAGCCAAACTAGTGATTCACGCACAATAAGATTAACTCACAACATAGTTAAAAACGATGGTACTTATGACAGCGGTGATGTCATTTTAAAATCAAAACTTGAAGTGATTAAAGGGGAAACTAAACAAACTATACAATCTATTAACTCATTTACTTATGGGGAGCAAAAGCAGTTAATTCACGGATGGCTTTCAAAGACTGTGAATGATAACCCACCAGTTGAGTCATCATTAAGGGTAAAGTCTAAAGTCACTAAAATGTAGGCTATGAAAGGCATGTTTGAAATTATCAACGCTTCTGGATACTGCTTAGATCCTAATAGTTTGTAGTGAGAAAGGAATAATAAAAATAGAATCACAGAATTTTTTAATGATATTAATTGTTTAGGTGTTAGGTTTTAAGTAGGCACTCTTAATGAATACTTTTTAGACTTAAAATAAAAATACCTTTACAAGGTATACCTTGATGAGGTACAATTGGATTGTGGCTATTCAATCCTTCTCTGATAAATCAACTGAAATATTTTTCGTTACTGGTAAAATTGGCAAAGGCGTAAAGTGGAAGAATATTTCTAAAATAGCTCTTAGAAAATTAGATATGATAAATTACTCCTTAATATTGAGTGATTTAAGGTCACCACCCAATAATAAACTTGAAGCTTTGAAGGGAAACTTAAAGGGTTACCACAGTATTCGGATTAATGACCAATGGAGAGTAGTATTTAAGTGGGCTAAAAATGGCCCTGAACAAGTTAAAATAATTGATTACCATAAGTGAGGTTATTATGAAAACATTAAGAGCTCCAGTAACTCCTGGAGAAATTTTAAATGAAGAGTTTTTACAGCCATTAAATATGACTCAAAAGCAATTAGCTAAGCACATCGGTTGTGACGTTAAAGTTATCAATCGTATTGTTAACAGCAAATCGGCAGTAACTGCTGAGATGGCGTTAAAATTAGGAGCAACTTTAAATACTACACCTGAGTTTTGGCTAAATGCTCAAAAAGCAATTGATGTATTTGAGGCTAGACAAAAAGTAGGGAAGTTACCTAAACCGATTTTTCAAGCCAGTTAACTAAGTTACTAATGCTCTCTTTCAAGTTTAATAGTTTATAGACTTAGTACTTATTTTTGACTTGCTCCAGGGCTGACTAAAAAGCATTATTATCTTTAATAAAATGTAACCTGCGTATTGGAATTAATCCGTGTAACTTTTTAGAAATCTTTTATTTGATTACCTTGTGGGCCAAAGACCCAAAAATCTGCCATAGCATCATATCTAAACTCATCTGCCTGCATAATGGAAAGAACTTTTGGGGGCAAGCTTTTGCTAGAAAAGAGCTTCAAGTCTGTTGCCTTTAAAAATTGTGTGATTTTGATAAGCATTATCTCATAGTAGTCTCGATCTCCAGGAAGGTCTGCAACCCCTAAGAAGGTTGTTCCATTCATTACACTAGCGACTTTACTTTTTTGATCTAGGTACTTATGCCATGAAAGTGCTGACCACCATGGAAATGAAAATGAATCTCGAAGTGTATGGTTTCCGCCGACTTGCAGTATTGATTTTTTATTACGAGTGCAGTTGATAGCATTTTTAGCTAAATATATTTCTCGGTCCCAATTTTCTTCTGACAGGATAACCTCTTCAATAGTTAATTTAGAAATTTTCTTAATTTTATCTTTTTCTTTTTGAGAAAGCTGCTGAATTCTACGCCTTTTCTCTTGAAGTCGCTCATCTACTCTTCCTCTACTTGGGCCTGAATAGCTATCCGGAGTGCCATCCTGATAGAAAAAGCCCACTTCAATTGGGCAAACATCAAAGCGATCTTTGTAATCTAATTTTAATAACCGTAAAGTGCGCAGTAAACTTTGAATATTAGGATCACTGGTCCATCCGTAAATTTCTTTAAAATATTTGTTTTCTAGATTCGATTTTGGAAGTGCGGCAGGGTCTAGGAGATACTTTTGTAAAATTTTATTATTAGCTACCCAAAATGATTCAGATGCAAAAACACTAATTTTTCCACTTCGAACTAAATTTTCAACAAGTTCAGGGAAATAATTTCGATGCGAATCAGTTTCATGATCTTCACCAATATAAATAACACTGTATTCATTAAAAATTTCTGAAAACTGATTTATTAGTTTATTACAATATCCACTAACAGGTATAAGAATAAACAAAAGTACTATAATTTTTTTAAATATTACATTTCTCATTAGGTAAACCTCTCATAAAAAAATATCTTAGTAAAGATCCTCTGGGGTCATAAATTACTACGACTAAAGTATTAAAAAGATATAAAAGCAGCCCATGGTCCGGCTTTTAAGTACTTAAAATTGTTAAGTTAATGGCATTAACTTGAGTCTTTTTTTGTTCTATGCTTCCATAGATAAGAACCAATTTTTTAATATGTAGAGGGAGATTTTGGAATGAAGTATTTATTATTAAGTGCAGTGGCTTTAGTGTTTGCAGTGAGTTGTTCATCAAAAGAAAAAGTGGTTGAAAAAGCACCATTAGTTGTTAAAGAGCCTGTTAAAAAATTGCCAGAGTCATTACCGCCAGTTGTGACTGATACTTCTGCACCAGCTCCAGAAACAAACACTGATGATGGTGGTTTACCAGATATTACTGGTAATAGTTTATTAGATGTTAACTGTGCAGCCGGACAAGATCAGCGTACAATTAGTCTATTAGAAAGAACAGATGCCAGTGGTTGGGGAGTTACTTATACTAAGTTTGGAACAACAAAAACAATTGCCGTTGCTAGAAATGACAAAGGCTTTTGTGAAGAGATAGTGTCGCGAGTAAAGGGAACATTACAATCAGCAGGGTTTCAGTGTGATGGTGATGTTGAGGCATCTGCCCCAGCTGCTGCCGGTGAAACTAGTACTGAGGAAAAATCGTTGATGGACAAAGCTAAGGATGCTGCAGGATCTGCCGCTGATGGAGCCGGATCAATGATGGATAAAGCCAAAGATGCAGCTGGTTCTGCAGCTGAAGCTGTAAAAGATGGAGCAGGTTCAGTGGTCGATAAGGCTAAAGACGCTGCAGGTTCTGCTGCTGATGCAGTGAAAGGCGAATAATGTTAAGTAAACTTGATAAGGGTCTGTTACTGGCCCTTATTTTTTTGATGGGTTTAGGTTTAGTTCAAGTTTACTCATCAAGTTATGTATATGCCGGTGAAAAATTTGGTGATGCTCTTCACTTTTTCTATCGACAATTTGCCTTTGCCACACTTGGGATTGTAGTATTGTTTGTAACTAGCCACATGCCGTGGAAACTTTTTGAAAAATATGGAGTGTTAATCTGGGGAGCTGCTTTTGTAGGTATTATCCTCACATTTGTACCTGGTTTGTCTATTGAGGCAGGAGGTGCAGCTAGATGGTTAAAAATGCCCATGGGGCAACGCTTTGAACCATCGGAGTTGTTTAAAGTCACCTGGCCATTGTTTTTAGCCACCATTTTATTTAAAGACTTTAAAATTCTAGGGCAATGGAAGTGGCCTGTGATGGTCTCTATAATTTTAACTTCCTTTTTTCTATTATTAAAGCAGCCTGATTTTGGAACTGTTGTTATATGCACACTCAGTTTAATAACAATACTTTTTTGTTTTGGGATTAAATGGAGATATATTAGTTCTGGGTTGATTGTTGCAATTCCTGCAGCTGTTATTTTAGTTTTATCGTCACCATACCGCTATAAAAGAATTGTTGCTTTTATTGATCCATGGGCCGATCCATCGCAAAAAGGGTTTCAGGTTATACAGAGTCTTTTAGGGTATTACTCAGGTGGTCTATTTGGTAATGGATTGGGGCAAGGTCAGGCAAAATTGTTTTTTCTTCCTGAAGCACATACTGATTTCACATTGGCAGTGCTTGGTGAGGAGATTGGGTTTGTTGGCTTTGCTGCTGTAATACTAGTGTATGGGTTTATTGTTTTTAGAGGTGTGCAGATTTCATTTAGAGCTAATGCTGGTTTTCAGCAAATGGTTGCCTTAGGGGTGACAGTTATTTTTGCATTTTCTGTATTTATAAATGCAGGTGTGACGTTGGGAATGTTGCCAACAAAAGGTTTAGCATTACCTTTTTTAAGTTACGGTGGCTCCTCTTTAGTTTGTGCCTGTTTTATGATTGGGCTCTTACTAAATATAGAAAAACAAAAAAAACAATCAGTTTTTAAGCGTACAAAATACAAATAAACAATAAGAGGTAATTCTTTGAAAATTAACTTTAATAAAATTGGTATATTTATTTTTACGGCCCTATTATTAATCCCTCTTGCATTTTTTACAAATTGTGCAAAGTTTGAATCTAATCAATTTGGGATTTCTGATTTTGGTTCAATAACTGACGGAACTCCAATAGATGAGAACCCAATAGATGAGAACCCAATAGGTGATAGCCAAATAGATGAGAACCCAATAGATAATGATCCCAAGGACCCCAAGGACCCTGAAGTTCCCGATGATATGGATGCTACACCAATAGTCTGTACAGAAGGAATTGTGAATAATGAGAGGCGATCTTTGGTGGTAAAATCCACGTATAATGAAATCCCTCATTTTGATACAGATGAGCTAGATAAGCATTTTACCAGTGCTCATGGGAATACTGATGGGATGCCGCAAGTTTTCACAAAAATGGGTAGGGTAGATCACTTTTCCAATGGGGACTTATTTGTAGTTAGCGATTACCTGCACTTTTATGGAATGATGTACTATCTAACTGGAGCTAAAAAATATTTTAATTATGGCGTTAAGTTGATTGATTATATGTTTGAAAACACTGATCGAGCCCAACAATTAAAAAATATTTTTAACCCAACTGATTTAAATGCCCGAGAGGGCAATGAGCCAATTTGGACTGGTACATTTGCAGTTTTACAAAACCGTAATGTTGCACATCCCGGTTGGCGTCATAATGATGACTTTGTCACAGACCGGTTTCGCGCTTTATATAACGCCAGTAGCAGTCAAAAATTATCAACAGTTGAAGTTTTAACTGATGGGCAAGTTACCAATGGAATTATGCACTTTGTAGACTTATCTTTAAATCGTAATCAATTAACCCAGGGAGAAAGAGATAATTTATTGTCTTATGTACCCAAAGTAAAAGTAATTATTGATGAGTGGCAGCCCACATGGCGAGAAAATATTACCGAAAAGAGTCAAACCTATAACCAAAATATTGTTATTACCGGTTCTTATTTTAAAATTGATCCAGCAACAACCAATGGGTTTTGGAAAGCCATTGGCTTTAATCAAACAGCCAATTTGTTAAGTGCTGCCATGTTAGTTGATAAACACACGCCTGGTGGAGTTCCTAGGTATCTGGATATGTCGAAAAAATTTAAAGATTACTTATTAGGGCCCGAGCTTCGTTTTATTAGCGAAGATAAAAATTACCCTTATTGGCCTTACTCATCTGATATTGCTGGAGTCTCAGATTTGGATCATACAACATTTGATATAGAGTTTTTATTGGTGGCAAAAAACAATTGTTATATAGGTGTGACGGAAGAAGACTTAAGTGGTCCTTTAAACACCGTTCGAGATTTTGCTTTTAGGTCAAGAAATACATTTCCGGAACCATTGTTTTCAGATCTAATGACTGGTGATGGTGGTTATTTGGTAAATCAAAATGATCATGTAGTAATGGGCTCAAACTGGCCATTGCTGCCTAATGCCCATGTTAAATCTCCAGTGCATAATAAAAGTTTTCACGATCAAATTGCTGAAATGTTTATTTGGCACCAAGCCAATAGACGAAATATGCTTTATTCAAGTAAATACTATCGCTCTGCTGCAGAATTTTTATTAGCAACAGAAGAAAAATAAACTATAGCTGATTGTAATTTATTAAAAATCAATTTAACCTCGTAAATGTATTCCAAATGTAAAGCTATGAGGGCAAGTTTTTGAAAAATAATGTATTTCTAGCTGCTGGTGGTACTGGCGGACATATTTATCCCGCGATCGCTGTTGCTAAAGCCTTGGAAGAACAAAAAAATGATATTAAAATTAATTTTTGGGGAGCCACTAAGGGGCTAGAAAATACAATCATACCAAAGTATAATTACCCCTTATACAGAATTAAGATGGGAAGAATAAACCATAATGTATCAAAGGCTGAAAGGCTGTTTACATTATTTTTATTACCCATAGCCTTTTTAAAAGCTATTTGTACTTTACTGAAAGTTCGACCAAAATTTGTAATGGGTTTTGGTGGTCATGCCTCTGCCGCATTATTATTAGCAGCTAGTTTTTTAAGAATTCCCAGTTATATTTGGGAGCCAAATGCCTTGCCAGGTTTAACCAACAGAAAGCTATCAGGTTTTGTAAAAGAAGCCTTTGTTGTGTTTGAAAAGGCTAAAAATCATATGAAGTGCCCAACTAGGGATCTTGGTTTGCCAATTCGTAAGGAAGTAGAAACAAAAATTGAAAAGCTTAAACATGATGGCTTTCATATTTTGGTGTATGGCGGGTCACAAGGGTCTATGGCTATCAATAAAATTATTTTAGAAATGGTAAACAAAAAATTGTTAAGTGATGATGTAAAAATACTTTTGCAAACAGGTGTTAAGAACTTTGCAAAAATGAAAGAGCTTTATGATGGTAAGAATAGCCAATTGGAGTTAATTGATTATATTCATGATATGCCGCAAAGGTACGCATGGGCTGATTTAGCTATTGCTAGGGCCGGGACAGGGACTATTTCTGAGTTTGCCTCTGTTAAAATGCCAAATATTTTGATACCGCTTCCAACTTCAGCTGAATACCATCAGTTTGATAATGCTAAAAGTCTATCTGATAAAGGGGCTTCTATTTTATTAGAGGAAAAAGACGCCAGTAGCGAGAGGTTAGCCATGGAGATAAATAAGCTTAAAAATAACAAGGAAAGCTTGCTTCAAATGGCGCAAAATATTAAAACTTTTCATCAGCCTAACGCTGCTGGAAAGATAGCAAGCTATCTAATTAGTTCTAATTTTGAGGTTTAAATGCAAGATAATCGTTTAATGAAATCCAAGGTTCACTTTATAGGAGTGGGCGGTATTGGTATGAGTGGCCTAGCTGAGCTTTTGCACAATATGGGTGCCACAGTCTCTGGTAGTGATATGAGTGAAAACTCGCAAACAAGCCACTTAAAAAAATTAGGTGTAACTGTATTTCAAGGTCATGAAGAAGCTAACATTAGCGATTGTGATGTTGTGGTTTATACCAGTGCTGTTAAGCCCACTAATGTAGAGTACAAGCAGGCACAAAAATTAGGTATTCCATTAATTCCAAGAGCAGAAGCATTGGCAGAAATTATGCTGTTAAAAAAAGGTGTGGCCATAGCTGGGACGCATGGTAAAACCACAACAACTAGCCTTGCTGCTTCTGTGTTTATAAATGCTAAGGTTGACCCAACCATTGTTGTTGGCGGGCGTTTAGATTTAATTAAATCAACGGCCTTGCTTGGTGAAGGGCAGTGGTTAATTGCAGAGGCTGACGAAAGTGATGGTAGTTTTTCCAGGTTATCACCAGAGATGGTTGTGATCACGAATATTGATAGTGACCACCTTGATCACTATAAAACTTTTGAAAATGTTAAAAGGGCATTTTATGACTTTGCCACTCGTATTCCTTTTTACGGAAAATTAATATTTTGTGGCGATGACCGCACAGCCTTTGAGCTGTTTAAGTCATTTCCAAAGACTAAGTACAGTTATGGTTTTGGCGAATTTAATGATTACATTTTAAAGGGTGAGAAAGGAAAGTATAAAGTTTATAAGAGTGATGAGCTTTTAGGTGAAGTGAACATCCCAATGCCTGGTAAGCACAATGCCTTAAATTCTTTAGCTGCCATTGTTAGTGGTTTGCAGGCTGGATTTAGTTTTGATGTTTGCGCTAAAGGTGTTGAAAGCTTTGGTGGTGTTGATCGTAGGTTCCAGCATAAGGCTGAAATTAATGGCGTTGATTACTATGATGATTATGCTCATCATCCTACAGAGCTTAAAGCTGTTTTTGAAGCCTTTACGGAAAAATACCCCAATCGTAAATTAAAAGTGGTCTTCCAGCCGCACAGGTATAAAAGAACACAAGACTGTTGGGCAGATTTTAGCCAATCATTTAGTGGAGTGGATGAGTTATTTTTATTAAATATTTATCCTGCTGGCGAAGCTCCCATTGAAGGAGTAACTTCAGAGCTTCTTTTAAAAGAAATTCCCATAGAAAAAAAACGTGTAATAACACAAACAGACGAGGGAATTAATTTAATTAAAAATTCCATTGAAAAAGGTGATGTTGTTGTGATGCTTGGTGCGGGTAATGTGTCTAAGTGGGGCGAGGCTTTGTACAATTAATGGATATGCCTAACTTTATTCAACCTAATGTGAGTTTAAAGCAGTATAACACCTGGAAAGTGGGTGGTTTAGCCGATTTTTTAGCACTGCCTAACACTGTTGAAGAGCTCAAGGAGTCAATCACTTGGGCTAAAAAATATAACCACAATATAACTTTATTGGGTGATGGTAGTAATGTTCTTATTCACGATGATGGTATTAAGGGTTTAGTAGTTTGTTTAAAAAAAATTAATGGGGTTGAAGCTTCCGAAAGTGATGGTAACCTAAAATTAGAATGTTGGGCCGGTAGTTCAAAAGCTGAGGCCCTTAAAGTATTTTTAAAATATAAATTATCACCGGCTTTATTCTTAACAGGTCTTCCGGGCAATATTGCTGGTGGGGTTGTTATGAACGCAGGTGTTGGTGAGCAGCGTGTGCCCAGAGAATTTTGTGAGATAACAGAATGGGTGGATGTATTGCGACCAGACACTCTTGAAGTAGAGCGTGTACAAGCCACAGACATAGACTGGAGTTACAGAACCAGTAAGGGGTGGCAGCCAGGTATTATTGTAAAGGTGGGTTTAATTTGGCCATTAGCTCCAGAGCACCCAGAGATTATGAATGAAATAAAAAAAGCCACTCGTAATCGAATTATGAAGCAGCCCATTAACCAACCAAGCTGTGGTTCAGTGTTTAGAAACCCAAAGCCTGAATCTTCAGGAGCACTTATTGAAGGGGCTGGCTTAAAAGGATTTTCAATTGGTGGGGCGCAAGTCTCAACAAAGCACGCCAACTTTATTATTACTGAGCCAGGTGCAAAAGCCTCTGACGTTGATTTACTAATAAAACATATTCAAAAGATGATTAGCGAAAAGCATTCAATAAACTTGCATACCGAAGTGGTTTACTTAGGTTCTTTCTAATAATGAAGATTAGTGAGTGTCGAAATTTAGGTCCTAAAACCCAAGAGCAATTTGAAGCCATAGGTATTCATAGTTTTGAGCAACTTGAAGAGCTAGGTTGGGAAGAGGTTTGTTTGCGCTTTAATGAGTATTACCCAGGGCTTATTAATTTAAATTTAGTTACTGCGGTAATTGGTGCGATTCACGATCAAGATTGGCGAAAGGTAGATCCGCATATTAAAAAACAAGCTAAGCAATTGATTTTAGATTTAAAAAAATAGGTTTTAGTGGAGTTTCATCTATTCTCTTAACTGACTAGATGAAATGCCAACACATCCTGATCTAAAAACTTAAGCCTAAACCAATATCGATCAATAAAGCATTATTTCCAAAGTCTAAGTCTCTGGTTGTTTGCGATCCATTTGCTGCTGTTAAAGTGAAATTATCGGGAGTGATATAAGAACCAAGCCCACCACCTACATTTAAGTTAAATCGATTCCATTGCCATTGATAACCACCAGTTATGCCGAGCATAGTTTCACTAAACTTTCCAGTTTCTTTGCCACTGCCTAAAAAACCAGTTCCTTCCACTTTATTGTCCGCTCTTGTGACAACAGCATTTATATAGGCTGAACTTTCATTATTGCCGCTAAAAAAGTAAGTGGATCTAACTCCGTATTTGATACGGATAGTTTCGTAGTCATCAAAAATAAAACCTGAAACACTCCCAGAGGAATAAACTCCACTACCACCTGACATATAGGCTAAAATAGGACCTATACTAAAATTACCACCAAACTTAAATTGAAAACTAGTGTTGATTTCATCAATAAGTATCCAATGGGGTTCAACTCTAACTATAAATTTATAGTCAGAATGATTTTTTTTAATTACAGGGTTTTCAATAGTCTTTACTTTTGGTGGTTCTTGCTCTGAAGTCGCAGTAGCAAAGGCCATTATGGGTAAAATTATTATAGTTAGAATTAGTATAGTTAATTTTTTCATATAGTAAGAGCTCCTTGTAAACAGAAGTGATAGGCTAAGGCATATTGTGATTTTATGTTAGTAATATATCCTTTAGAAATACTTAAGAGACTCAATTCAACTTCGAGCCTAGATTAAGGTCTAGCGCCGAATTTTAATATGCTAATTGTTTAAATTGTTCTAAGATAAACATTAGAGGTTATCTGTATGTTAAGAAAGCTATTATTAGTTTCATTTTGTTTTTTTAGTGGTGTGGCAGTTTTGGGTTTTGCAACCTATAAAGGCTTTTTTAATATTTCTAGGATCAATGTCGCTGTCACTTCAGAAAATCAAAGCTTTGATACAGAAAACTTGGTTGATGAGGGCGATAAAAAGTTAAAAGAAATAATGGGGCAGGCCTTATTTGGAGTCTCACTAGAAAGTATTTATAGTAAATTAATTAGTGATCCGCGTCTTAAAGACATCAAAATAAAAAGGAAGTTTCCTAATGAAATTGGGGTTGAGCTCATACCAAAACAGGTGGTTTTGTCTATGATGTCTTTTAAGCATGGCCTACATTCCATAACAAGTTCTGGCTCTATTTTACCCGTGAAATTATCCAAACAAGATATTGATTTACCAATACTTAGGGGAGCAAATTTTCATAAAGAACAAGCCTTAAGAAAGAAGGCTGTGGCGCTTTTGCGGGATATACCTGATCGTGGATTGTTTAGTAAACAAAACATATCTGAGATTCGTTATGAAAAGAAAAATGGTTTTATTCTTCACTTAGTAAATCGTAATACGTTGGTTAAATTAGGTAAGGATAACTTTCTGCAAAAATCCAGTTTTATCGAACGAGCCATGAGTTATCTTGAGAGTCAGAGATTGGAAGGTCGCGTTATTGATGCTCGCTATTCAAAAAAAGTTGTTGTCAAGCTGCGTAATGAACCTTAGGCTTTAAGTATAGGTTCAGTGGATGAACTTATAGCACTTTTAGTGCTGAAGCGACAAAAGGATTTGTTATGTCAAAAAATAATCGCAAGCCGATTTATTTGGCCGCGCTAGACATTGGTTCCACTAAAGTTGTGTTTTCAATTGCCCAGGCAAAGTCTGACGGCATTGAAGTGATCGGCGTTGGTGTAGTTCCTCATCTAGGTGTTAAACAAGGTGCCGTTGTAAATATTGAGTCCACAACGGAAGCAATTATAAAAGCAAAAGAAGAAGCCGAGCTTATGGCAGGCACAGAGGTGAACGAAGTTTACCTCGGAGTTGGTGGGACTCATATGCAGTCTTTTCAATCCACAGGAATGGTTGCAATCAGCGGTCGTGAAGTTTTAGAAAATGATATTGAAAGAGTGATTGAAGCTGCTAAAGCCGTTGCAATCCCAGCAGACAGAAAAGTTTTACATGTTATTCCTAATTTTTATAAAGTTGATGAGCAAGACGGTATTAGTGACCCACTAGGTATGTCAGGTGTGCGTTTAGAGGCCTCTGTACATATTGTTACTGCTTCTAAGTCAGCTTTACAAAACTCTATTAAGGCCACTGAAAAAGCAGGTCTTAAAGTAACTGATACAGTTTTACAATCCTTAGCCGCTTCAATGGCTGTTCTTACTGAAGATGAAAGAAAAATGGGTGTGAGCCTTGCCATTATGGGTGGCGGTAAATGTGAAATTATTAGCTATGTGGCGGGAAGTGCTGTGCATACAGCTGTAATTCCTGTTGGTGGTAGTCACTTCACTAGTGATGTAGCAATGGGTTTAAGAACAACTCAAGCCCATGCTGAAATCTTAAAGTGTAAGCATGCTTTTGCAATTTCTCAAAATATTGAAGGGCAACAAACCATTGAGGTAGAAAGTGTAGGTGGGCGACCTCCTCGCACAATTGATAAAAAAACTCTTTGCGATATTGTTGAAGCTAGAACAGATGAAACTTTAAAGTTAATCAGCAATGAACTAAAAAAGAACAACTTAATGACCAATCTTGGGTCAGGAGTGGTTCTTACAGGTGGAGCTAGTCAATTAAAAGGTTTAGCTCAGTTAGGTGACTTTATATTTGATATACCTGTTCGCTTAGGTACACCACTAGCTGTGGGTGGGCTAACTGATGTTGTAAGGACACCAAACTTCTCAACAACAGTTGGCTTATTATTATTTGGTAGAAAACAAATTAAACAAACAATTAAAGATATAAATGATGATGGACAAGAACTTAATGATGGCGAAAGCTACTCTTTTGATTCCATAAAAGATTTAAGTTCTAAAGTTAAAAAGTATTTTGATAAATTATTTTAAACAGGGGGAATTATGTTTGAACTTGAAGAAAGCACTAATCTAGGCGCAAAAATTAAAGTCATTGGTGTTGGTGGCGGCGGAAATAATGCTGTACAAACAATGATTGAAGGCGGGCTTTCAGGAGTAGACTTTATTGTAGCTAATACAGACAGACAGTGTTTAGAAGCTACTAAAGCTGATACTAAAATTAATTTAGGAAGTGAATTAACAAAAGGTTTAGGAGCGGGCGCAAATCCAGAAACTGGTAAGCGTGCAGCGATTGAGTCTTATAATGATATTGTGTCTTCGTTAGAAGGTTCTGACATGGTTTTTGTTACTGCCGGAATGGGTGGGGGAACAGGAACAGGTGGAGCTCCTATCGTTGCTAAGATTGCAAAAGAGTTAGGTGCTTTAACTATTGGTGTTGTAACTCGTCCATTTATTTTTGAAGGAAAAAAACGTAAAAAGCATGCTGACCTTGGAATAGCAGAGCTAAAAGAAAATGTAGATACTTTAATTGTAATTCCCAATCAAAAGCTATTAACCATATCCAGTGAGAAAACTCCTCTAGTAGATACTTTCAAACAAGCTGATCATGTTTTATTTCAGGCTGTAAAAGGTATTTCTGATTTAATTAATATTCGCGGTTTAATAAACTTAGATTTCGCTGATATTAGAACTGTGATGGCGGCTCAAGGTATGGCCATTATGGGTTCTGGTGCTGCAACTGGTGAAAATAGAGCTGTTGAAGCTGCTAGTGCTGCCATTTCATCACCACTTCTTGAGAATATTGCTATTGATGGTGCCACAGGCATTATTATTAATGTGACTGGTGGTTCAGACTTAACTCTATGGGAAGTTAACGAAGCCTCCACTCTTATTACTGAGGCTGCTCATGAAGACGCAGAAATTATTTTTGGTGCTGTGATTGATGAGAGCATGTCTGATGAAGTTCGTGTAACAGTAATTGCAACAGGCTTTGGTGATGAGAACCAAAAAATGATTACAGACCAAATTAGTAAATTAAAATTAATGGCTCAAGCAAACTTATTAAATAGTATGCCTGAGAACACTGAGACTCTAACGCCAGCAATGGCTCAGCCAGTGATGCCAACAATCACTCCAGAGGCCATTACTCCTCAGCCAGTAGCGGCGGAAATGCCAGAGGTTTCTTCTGTTGAACCAACTTTGACTCAGCCGTTAAGCACTCCAGTTAATGTTGAGCCAGAGACTTTGCCGAGAGATATTTTAATGGCTAAAGTAAAAGCCTTTAAAGATAGTCAGGCTCAAGCGGCTAACACAGACTTAGAAATGCAGCCTGAGCAATTAACCATGAATGTTGATGAGGGGCTTCATGAGGGATTAGCTAATAACACAGCTCCAAGTTCTCCTTTTGATGCTGAAAACTTAGAGATTCCCTCTTATCTTAGAAAGCAACAAATAAAAGATGAAGGTAGAAGTTAATAACTATAAATTTCAATTTGTATCAGATTTACATTTGGGCTCAGTATCTGAGCCCAATTTTTTATTGTTCAAAAAGTACTTACAGTCAGTAGTTGATAACAAAGTAACTCATCTTTTTTTACTGGGTGATATTTTTGACCTCTGGGTAGCCAATCAAAAGTATTTTATTAATCAATATAGCGAGATTATCAAAGAAATACGAAAAATTATTAGTTCAGGAATTGAAGTTCACTATTTTGAGGGTAATCACGATTTACATTTAAAAAAGTTTTGGCAAGAAGAGCTTGGCTGTAAAGTATATGTATCTCCACAAAGAATGACAATTCATGGGGTGAGCTTGTTATTAGCCCATGGTGATGAAATCGACTTAGAGGACACCAGTTATATTCGCTTACGTAAGTTTCTTAGGTCGTGGCCGATGAAGTTATTAGCTCATATTCTTCCTGGCTTTATTGTTAAAAAAATTGGCGAGTACGCAGACCGAAATAGCCATGGGCACTATTTACGCGATAATCGTGATGATGACAGAATAATAAAGTTAATACGGGGCTATGCCAGTGATGAAATAAAGAAAAGCCCTTATCATTTTTGTTTTACAGGGCATTTTCATTTGCGTGATGAGTTTAATGTAGGTGAGGCCAAGGCCGTTAACTTAGGCTCCTGGCTTGATAAGCCAGGTTATTATCAAATTACTAATTCAGAAAGTAAATTTTATGATTTATAGTTTTGGAGCCAAGTCCCGCTTCTTGCTATACGGTGACAAGTAACAGGGGCTGGTTCCTAAATTTCTGTCTAAGTATTATACAGCTGTGTAAATAATTTTCTTTAGTTCACTAATTGTTAAAAATATTTACGTAACTCATCGTAAATAAATTATTTATTTGGCCTATATATTGCATTAATCATTATTAAGTTAAATGGGAGTCAATTAATGATCAAATTATTTACGTTACTTATTGTTACAGTTCTTGCCATATATACGTCGCACGCTAATGCATATGATTTAATTAACCAGACTTCTAAACAACAAATTGAAGATATCGATAACTTATCTAAAACCTTTTTAAATCATCAATTTCAAATAACTATGAGTGATCAAAAAGCTAAAAATCAGTTCAAGCTATTACTTGAGAAAAATGGCTGCGACTCTGGAATTGCAGATGATTTTGAATTACAAACTTACTCAAAAACCACTAATAAGCCGATTAAATCTAATGATCATAATAAAGGATCAGATCTGGTAAGCTCAATGTGGGACTTTATTAAACAAAATAATAATTCCGAATGCACCGAAAACTGTATCGCTGATGACCTAAAAAGCCTTAGATGGAACTATTCAAATTTTTCATCTGAATGTCGCAAAGCTATGTTAATTAAAGAACAAATTGATTCTGGAAATACGAGTGTAAAAAAAGTTATAAGAGCAACAGAAAAGGCAAACCCATATGGTCCTAAAGTAAAGGCCAAGGGGTATGGTGTTTTATTAAAACAATTTTTAATATTTGTAGGGACAGCTGCTGTTGAAGAAATTATCAGCCAAGGAGCTGAGGTTGCTCTTGAGCATGCGACTGGACGGGACGATAATAATAATGAAGCCGCTAACGCTGAAATTACTCAGTTGCAAGAGGAACTTACAGCTCTCAATATTACTAAACATCAGATTGAAGTTAAAAAAGATGGTGTTTTAGCTGAATATCAAAATAACGGATCAAATTTGGAAAAAGAATATATATCTAAAGAAGAACATGACAAAAAGTCGATAGAGATTGGAGATAAATATAATACACTTGAAGCGGAAGATGAGTCTATAACAGCTAAAATTAACGATACTAATGATAAAATTAAAAAGCTCCAAGACGATGAAGCTGGTACTAACGAAAACTTTATAGTTGGACACGAAGAAGAAGTAGAAAGAAATTTTGAACAGCTTCTTAGTGAGACTGTTAAGCAATGCTCAAAAAATAATGGCCAGACACCAATTATAATTAATAATCAAGTCATGAAAGATTCTACTATAGTTAGTTATCGGTCTGACTATAGCCCAGAAACAGGACAATGTGATTTAGATGGACTTGAAAAAGAAATAAGGTCATCAATGTCAACCCCAGGTAATTTTGGTACTTTTGGCGACAACAACTTAGCGGCGATTGGTTTTGAGCGTAAAATGAAATTACAAAGAGTTGAAAGCAGTATAACCCAACTGGTCAACAAAGGACTTACATTGGATCAAGCTGCAATACGAAATGGCATAGAAGATGGAATTAAAGGTTTTTGTGCTCTGTATCCAAGTTCAAGCATTTGTCAAAGTATAGAGGCTACTAACAATGAGATTGATAAATTTGTTAAATCATATGGTATCCATGAATCAGAAGCTTTAGACAAGGTACTCAAAGAAACTCTTAGCCCAAAAGGTTATATAATGCATAAAAAGGCAAAGCAAATACTTGGTGATCAAGTTAAAAATGGTTCCAAAGCTAGATATGATAAAATTAACGATTTGTATAAAGAATGCTATAACACTCCAAGCTTACATGAGTGTTTAGAATCTAAGTTTTAATAAAGTTAGACATTGCCAAGTTGAATTCGGCTTCGCCTCTGACTGGCGAGTCACGGAGGTTGGAGTCAAGTTATGGATCTTTTGCCGACAAAGTGCTGATGAACCCTAACCCAAGTCTCAAATAAGGTAAAAACAAATTCTATTTCTTAGCCGCTAAATATTACGGCAACAAATAATTAAAATTCTCTTTCTAGTTGTTCGAAAGTTTTATTTTCAAGGTTAACTTCGCCTTCTGAGAAATCATTATCAAATATTGTATTTTCCCATTCAATGGCTTGTTCATCTAATGCCGACTTTAGCTGGTTGGGATTAAAAATTGGTTGTCCGCTAATTTTATTAATGATGTCACCTTTTTTATAGCCAAGGTCTTTAAAGGTACTATCGTTGTTGACTTCAATTACTTTAAACATACCTTTGCCAGCATTGCTTTTTTGCTGAATAAGTTTGATTTCGTTATCAACATTAATAACCTTTTGAACTTGAGGTGCTGCAATTGAGCTTAACCCGAATAAAATAACTATATTAAAAATTAAAAACTTCATGTTTACTCCTTGATATGAGTTCGTATGCAGGAACTATCTATATTTAAATTGTAAGTTGTTTCTTTGGTTAGACAATAGTCAACAAGTAGCGTTAAAACTAAGTAAGAACCTTCTTAATTATCATGTTCTTATTTAAATAAGGGGTATTAGAGAAGTTCTTGTTCATGTATAGTAATTGAGGTTTAATAAGTATGGTCTCATATATGAGGATAAATAGTATATGGAGAGTAAATTTGGAGACATTTTATCAAGCGCCACCAGAGATAAAAAATACATTTTCTGACTCACTAATTTTTGATTTGTTAGATCATTTATCTGAAGGTGAATTAAATTCCTTACAAGTGGAATTAGAAAATTTTGGTAATAGGGTGATTAGAGATTATCATCCACATTCACTACTTAGCGAGGACAATCCGCCAGTACATAAGTCATATGATGCTTGGGGAAATAGAGTTGATGAAATTGTAACTCATCCAAGCTGGAAAGCTTTACATGAGATGGTTGCTGAAGATGGAGTTGTTGCATGTGGTTACGAGCGCAAGCAAAAAGAATTTAGCCGCTTATATCAAATGGTAAGGATAATGTCCTTGCATCCATCCTCAGCCTTTTATACTTGTCCCCTGGCAATGACTGATGGGGCGGCAAGAGTTCTTGAGTTAAACTCAGGCAATAAAGATTTAGATAAAATTTTTCAATCATTAGTCAGTGGAGATAAAGTTAATTTTTGGACATCTGGGCAGTGGATGACAGAAAAGGTTGGAGGTTCCGATGTCGCAAATACAGAAACCACTGCTGAAAAAAATGAGAATAGTTATTTACTCTACGGAAAAAAGTGGTTCACTTCTGCTGTAACCAGCGAGATCAGTTTAGCCTTAGCTCAAGAATATGAAAATAAAAAGCCAATAGGTTTGTCATTGTTTTTAGTTAAGTTGCGAGATGAAAATGGTCAGTTACAAAATATTGAAGTTCAAAGATTAAAAGACAAACTAGGGACGAAGGCATTGCCTACAGCTGAGCTTCACTTAAATGGTGTTCCGGCACAACTAATTGGTCAGTCAGGTAAAGGGGTTAAAGCCATATCAAGTATTTTAAATATTACACGTATTTATAACTCAGCCTGTGCAGTGGGTACATTTCATAGAGGAATACATCTTGCAATTGATTACGCAAATAAAAGATCGGCATTTGGCACAAAGATAATTGATCACCCATTACATAAAAGAACTCTGGGGGAGTTAAAAGCCTTATGTGATGCCAATATACATCTTTTATTTTTTGTATCAGCACTATTGGGAAAGTCAGAACATAATAAAACCTCAGATTCAGAAGAGGCAATTTTAAGACTGTTAACACCAGTTTTAAAGTTATGGACTGCAAAATCAACAGTGCAATCAGTGAGTGAGATTTGTGAGTCGTTTGGTGGCGCTGGATACATTGAAGATACTGGAATACCTAGGCTACTTAGAGACTCACAAGTATTTCCTATTTGGGAAGGGACCACGAATATTTTGAGTCTAGATGTCTTACGTGTACTTTCAAAACCAGAAATATCAAAACTAGTTTTAGACTATATGGAAGAATCCTTGGAGAGGTTGACAATAGATAAGTCTCTGAATGTTAACGGGATTAAAGAAACATTTATAACCATAAAAAAAATAATAGGTTTAAAATCAAAGGAGCTTTTAGAGTTAAATGCTCGTGCACTTTCCTATGAGTTCGCTCGGTTTTTTTCATTAACTTCCATGTATCAATTAGCTGGTAAAAGTAGAGATAATAAAGGTAAATATGTTACTAGCTACAAATTATTCTTAGAAAATAATAATTCTCCGAGAGTTATTGAGGAAATAAGTAACCTTTTATAAGCGTAATTTATTTACACATAGAAACATTATATACAGCGTGTCACCCTGAGACAATAAAAAATACATAATTAAATTAATTACTTAAGTAGGTCTGTGTATTAGTTCAAGATAGGCTCTATAGGTAATAAATTTGCAATTATTTATGGTGTATTGATTGGAGGGGTTATGAAAAGAGTATTAGTATCGTTGGTAAGCATTCTTAGTGTATTTCAAATTGGTTGTGGTGTTGAGTTTGAAGACCCAGGGAATGAAGTTACTGGGCCATTACCATCTGTTTTAGCCACTAACATTAACGGGCTTTATATCACTTCAAACTTTTGCGCGGACAAAGCATATAAGTTAGCTCCATTGAATGAGCTATTTATCGAGATAGAGCCAAAAGCAGGAACTCATGGTTTAAGTAGTGGAAAAAGTGGTGGCGAAGGTTTTGAATTATTTATAATTGATCCGGAAAAACAGGTTAATAATACGAGTGTATCAAGCTTTTTTTCGTCGGAACAAGAGGAATCTTATTTAGCAAGCAAAGAACTATGTGAGTCTGGAGTAGAAGTGTCTGAATTTACGAATTCTTTAAAAATATTTAAATCTGGGCATTTTATGAATCCACAATTTAGTACTCATGCTTTTGCTATGAGTCAAGTGCATATAAATACAGACGTTTATGTTTTTTCTGCTAATTATACTGAATATAAATGTATTGATTCTCAAATAGTGAATGTAAAAGAGGGGAGAGAGAATAGCTACTTCTATAGGGTTACTGAAAATGATATTTCTTCAGTTGAGTCATTGCGCTCAATTTATGATGAGAAGTGTCCCAATAATTAATATTTAAGATCCCAAAGTTAATTCTTTCTAATTAATTACTTAGCAATTCTTTAGCATGCGCTAAACTAGTTTTAGTGATCTTTTCACCTGAAATGAGTCGGGCTATTTCATTCACTTTTTCAGTTTTGGCGAGTTTTTTCATATTTAGAGTTGTTTTAGATTTAGTATTATTTTTTTCAATTAAATAATGATGATCTGAAAATGCAGCCACCTGTGGTAAGTGGGTGACGCAAATAACCTGTTGGCCCTTAGAAATCTCTTTTAGTTTTTTTCCAACCTTTTCTGCAGTAGGGCCACTTACGCCGGTATCTACCTCGTCAAATAAAAAGGTCCTAGGAACCTCTGTAGAGCCCACCACGCGCTTTAAACTAAGGAGGATGCGGCTTAGTTCGCCTCCACTGGCCACCTTGGCTATGGGTCTTGGTAGGTCTTTTTTATTTTGTTTAATTAAAAATTCAATAGCAGTGTTACCATGGGGGCCTAGCCCTTCAAGTTCACTTGAATCCACAAGGAAAATTACTCCTTTCATATTTAAGTCTGAAAGTTCAATGTTTATACTATCAGAAAATAATTTAGCGCCATTTGTGCGCTTTTTGTGTAAGCGACTAGCAAGCTTTGATAAGACAGAAACTTGGTTGTCATATTCCTTTTTTAGTTCTTCAATGCGTAGATCAAAGTTTTCTATATTATAAATCTCTTCTTCAATATTTTGCTTATGACTTAAAATTTCATCCACTGACTGGCCATACTTGCGTTGAAGCTTTCTTAGAGAATTTAAAGTGCTTTCATAGCTTTCAAGTTCATGGATGTCGGTATTAATATTGGCGCTAAAATCTCTGAGGTCATAAAGGCACTCTTCAATAATGGTTTTAGCTTGGCTTAAAGGGGCTACTTTTTTAATTAGTTCAGGAGAGATAGCTTTAAACTCATTAGCATTTTGCAGTAAATTATGTAAAACCACTAAGCAAGACTTATCAGAACTATAAAGTGTGTTTTCCACTTGATTAATATAATCGGTAAGATTGCTTGAGCTTTTTAAAGTTTTAATTTTAGTTTCAAGTTGAGTTTCCTCACCAGGCTTTAAGTTTAAATTTTCAATTTCTTTATATTGAAATTTTAAAAAGTCCAAGCGCTGAACATGGTCTGGCTGTTTGCCTTCCAACTCACTAATTTCATTCTGTATTTTTTTAAGCTTTAAAAATTCACTTTCATATTTAGTTCGCTCGTCCCAGGCTCCAACATAGGAGTCTAAAATATCAAGGTGGTAGTTAGTAGATTGCAGGTTGCGGTTGTCATGTTGGGCCGTCATTTCAATAAGAGGTGCATCTTGATTTGTGAACTCAATAAGGGGAGCCACCACTTGTTTTAAGGTGCTCAAAGCAGAAAGGTTATCGTTTAAATAAACTTTACTTTTACCTTCATTATTTAAAACTCTGCGCACAATAAGTTGTTCGTCGCTTGTTTCAATGCCCATATCTAATAATTTTTCAATAATGTCGGTTCGCTCGGATAGGTCAAAGGCTCCCACTATAGTTGCTTTGCTTTTGCCTTGTTGAATAATACTTGTGGATGTCTTTTGTCCCATGAGCATGGATAAGCACTTAAGAATAATTGATTTACCAGCACCAGTTTCACCACTGATAATATTTAATCCAGAGTCAAAGCTAATATGTAAGTTATCAATAATTGCAAATTGGCTTACTTTTAATTCTGTTAACATAACTTTCTCCTATACTAGGCTGCTGAAGCTTTGATTAAAGTTGAAAATAATTTAGATATCTTTTATTAGATTGTCGTGTCGCGCTTCGCGTATCTGACTTGCGGCACGGAGTGACGCTAGGCAAAGACGCGATGCTGCCGTAAGCGCGGTCTGATAGAAGATATCTAAATTATTTTCAATTTTAATCATAAGCGCGTCTTTTAATCTCTTTGTCCAAACTTTAATTTTTCACGAAGTAAATCAAAGTAATTATGATCAGGTTCACGTAATACATGATGGGTAAACTGAGAAGTGCAAACCTGAACGCGATCCTTTGATGTAAGTTTTAAAGCCATCTTGCCATCAATAGTTAATAGCGCTCTATGTTTGGTGTTGTTAAGTTTAAAGCTTAAATTGGCAGTGCTAGGAAAAATAATTGGTCTGGTTGTTAAGGAGTGAGGTGCAATGGGGGTGACAACAAAGGCATCTAGGTATGGGAATAGTATTGGTCCACCAGCAGCTAAGTTATAAGCTGTTGACCCAGTTGGGGTGGAGATAATTACTCCATCGGCCTTTAAAGGACTTACCAATTGTTTATTATGTTCAATGTTCAAGTTAATTAACTGACTCATGTCACCACGTTCAATTACAATATCATTTAATGCATTTTCAGATAAAACAGTTTTAGTCCCACGCTTTACTTTAACTTGGAGTAGACTTCTGGGTCTGGCTTCCATTTTATTTTTTAAAACATTTTCTATAGATTCAAAAAGGTTCTCAATTCGTATTTCAGTTAAAAAGCCCAATGAGCCCAGGTTGACTCCGAGAATGGGAGTTTTATGTTTGTCGATTAGACGGACAGCCTCTAAATAGGTGCCGTCGCCACCTAAAACAATATACAAATCCATGAATTTTAAATCTGATGACTTTAACTTTTTTGCGCCCTTAATAGTTTGCTTTGGGTGTGAATAGACTTGTAGCTTTTTCTTTTTTAACCACTCACATGTTTTTAAAGCATACTTAAGAGCATCAGCTTTGTCGGGCCTAAAAACAATGGCAACTTTTTTGTAAGTCGTTTTGGCCGCCACTATAAAAATCCTTCTCTTTTCATTAATGCATCTGGTTTAGGTTCACGACCTCTAAAGTTTTTATAAAGGGTCATTGGGTGATCAGTGCCACCACGCTCAAGAATTTCACTTTTAAATTTACTGGCGATTTCTTTGTTGAAAATACCATTTTCTTTAAAGTACTCAAAAGCATCAGCATCAAGGATTTCAGCCCATTTGTAGCTGTAATAACCAGCGGAGTAACCACCAGCAAACAAATGGCCAAAGGCAGTAGAGGTGCTAGTATTTTTAACCTTTGGTAGAACACTATACTTTTCCATAGCTTTTTCTTCAAAGTCTTCAAGGTCTCCAGAAAATTCATTTTCAAGAGTATGCCAAGCCATATCAATAGCTCCAAGGCTTAGCTGCCTAAGTGAGGCATAACCAGACATGAATTGGTTAGATTTTTTGATAGCAGTGATATAGTCCTCAGGGATACTTTCACCAGTTTCATAGTGTTTTGCAAATAAATCGAGACATTCTTTTTCACTCACCCAATTTTCCATGACTTGGGATGGAAGCTCAACAAAATCCCAATACACATTGGCTCCCGAAAGAGTTGTGTATTTGCATTTAGATAAAAGCATATGTAGAGCATGGCCAAACTCATGAAACAGGGTTTGAACTTCACGTAAGCTAAGCAAAGAAGGAGATTCTTCTGTGCTAGGGGAGAAATTGCAAACAATCATACAATGGGGGCGAATAACCTCGTTGTTATACAAGCCTTGGTTTCTTAAAGTTGTAGCCCAAGCCCCTGATCTTTTACTCTCTCTAGGAAACAAATCAGAGTAAAATAAACCAATAAACTCGTTATTAGTTTTGTTATAAACTTCAAATGTTTGAACATCTTTATGATATGTTGGGTATTCAACACTTTTAAACTCTAAGTCATAAAGTTTTGCAGCAACATCAAATGCGCCTTTTACAGTTGCATTTACTTCAAAATAAGGACGTAAGTTTTCGTCATCAAAGTTAAGCTCTTTTTGCTTTAATATTTCAGAATAGTAGCTAAAGTCCCACGGCATTAGCTCTTCAATGCCATCCATCTCTTTAGCAATAGTCTTAACTCTATCAACCTCTTTCAGTGCGTTTTGTTTTGATGGGTCGTAAAGCTTATCAAATAGGCCGGTAACGCTATTAATTTCTTGGGCCATACGTTGTTCAAGAACAAACTCAGCATGATTTTTATAGCCAAGTAGCTTCGCTCTTTTAACTCGTAAGTTTACGATTTGTTTAACAAGGTCTTTATTGCTGTTATCGCCATTAAGAGCTCGCCCGGCAAAGGCCATATAGATTTGCTTACGATGCTCACGGTTTTTACTGAATTTAATAAAAGGGCCAAATGAAGGGTATTGTAAGTTAAACAACCAGCCATCCAGTTTTTTATCTTTTGCCATTTGTGAAGAAAGTCCTAAAAGGGATTTAGGTAAGCCTTCCACTTCTTTGCTATCTGTAATGTGAATACTAAATGAGTTTGTATCATTTAAAACATTTTCAGAAAATTTAGGGCTTAAACTTGAAAGTTCAGTGTCAATTTTTCGAAGTTCTTCTTTTTGAGTTGAATTAAGTTTTGCTCCATTACGAACAAAGCCTAAATATGTTTTCTCTAGTAACTTTAAATCTTCTTTGTCGGTAATTTTACTTTTGTTCTCATAAACAAAGTTTACCTTTTTAAAAAGTTCATCGTCTAAAGTTATGTAATTAGAAAACTCAGTACTTTTGGCAGAGATTTCTGTGGACATGGCTTGCAGCTCTTTGTTTGTGTGCGCACCAAATAAACAATAGTAAACACTTAAGGCGTAATCCAGTTCTTCAGAGCTAGTTTCTAGGGCTTTGATGGTGTTATCAAAGTTAGGCTCTTCCGTATTAGATTTAATACTTTCAATGTTAATTTTTCCTTTTTTAATGGCTTCATCAATAGCAGGCATATAATGGCTATTTTCAATTAAAGGAAAGGGGGTTGCTAGGAATTTTTCAGTTGGTTTCTCAATGAGATAATTTGTATTTTTCATGGGTAGAAAATAGCAAATGAGTGGAAATAAGTCAGTAAATAGGCGGAAAATAGGGGCTTTTGCTTATTGCATCATCATAATAAACTCAAACCACTTGCAAAGAAAATTTTAACTTTAACCTATTTATGTTTGAACACCTTCTTAAATTCTTTGAATTACAGTTAATACTATCCGCGCGCAGTTCTGCCCCAAGGGCAGCTGTTTGAGCACGGATAGTATTAACTGTAATTCAAAGAATTTAAGAAAGTATGACCTCTTGCTATGAAACTAGCCAATCATTAAAGGATCTTCGCACTCTCCTGACCTGAGAGCCGTCGCCTTCACCAAAGCGTAATGCCATTGAAAATAGGGCATTATCAGGTAATTTAAGTAGTCTCCTTAATAGCTCATGGCCTTCAGGTAAATCAATTAAAGTTGATATGGGGCAGGCCTCAAAGCCTTGCTCAACTAAACTCAACCAAATTGAAATATAGCTTCGTCCTTCTTTTATTAGTTGACTAGGAAAGAGTTCATTTTTATCGAGAACTTTAATTATAATACCAGACATATTTTTAAAATTTTTACTTTCATCGGTTAGGAGTCCGTGCATACCAACTCTTGAAAATCGCTTAGCCCATTTATCATTTAAAAATAATTTAGCCAGGAATGTATCAATAGAGTTTAAGTTCAGTGAAAGATAATCTAGGCCTTCAGTTCCGAAGCCTTGTTCATCTTTACTTAGTTTAACCCATTGTCTTAGCTCGTCCATATACCCACTATTTAATGATTGTTTGGCAGCGCATAAATGATAAGCTTTGTTTATGGATTTTAAGTCCATACTATCATTTATAATAAATGTATTAGTAATATCTAGGTTTAAAGCCATGCTACTAGACTTAAATGGACCTCTATAAGATCTTCTTTTTTTTAGAAGGTCAATATATCTGCTTTGGCTCGGTTTTTTGAGTTTACTTTCATCAAAATGTATTAATAACACAGGTTGAGAGTGATCAACTTTTAAATTTTTTTGTAGAAGATTTATGTCTGTAGTTACTCCATACTCTTTAAATAGATTTTGAATAATATCAACTTGTATACCAAGGCTAACCCATGTGTCTCTGTACTCAGGGTCGGCAATGGGAACCAAGTACTTTTTATTTAGATGGATAGATAGCTGATTACTACTTATCCCAAATTGCCACATTTGAGTATTATGAATAGAGGGGCTGTGCATGGCCAGTTGTAAAACTTCAGTTAATAAAGAGTTAGTATTCATTGCTTGATTTCCCTTTTGTATAAGCAAAGTTTGTGTAAAGGCTTTCCTCCAAGCTTTTGTGCTTGGCGTAAGCTGGGTTTGTTAACATCGGCAATCCAGGTTCCTCCCATTGACTCATAGCCAGCCTCTAAAGCTGATTTTACAAATTCATAGAGCAGGTAACTGTTAAAACCTTTGTTGTGGTACTTCATCGCTACGGAGTAAAAAATCATAACTGCTCGATTATTTGTTTTTTTAAAACTCAAAAATTCAATTAAAAATTTTAAATTAATTTTAGAATTAGTTTTGGCAAGTAAGCGGTCAATATCAGGAATGGCAATAATTACTCCTACTGGTTCATTTTTATAGTGCATAATTTTGGCGATTCTTGTGTCTAAAATTCTGGCCATGTCTTTTGCTTGATAATCAAACTCCTCCTTAGAGACGTTTACAAACATTGGGTTATTCTCAAACCCATCATTTAATAGTTTTCTTGCCACTTCTAAACTGTCTTTTAGATTTTTTTTATTGATATCTTTAATCTGTACATCTGGGTCCTTAATTAAAATCTCAGTTCTTGGAGTTTTAAAATCATTTAAGTTCCATTCACTTGTTTTTATATTAAATGTTGTCATAGGAAAGGCTTGTGTAAATCCACACTCTTCAAGTAGTTTTGGGTAATAATCTTGAGTGTACAGTTGATCAGTGTATGGAGGAATTTCGAACCCTTCGGTCATAATACCAATTTTTTGCATTGCAGTTAGGTTAAAGTTACCCATGATATATGTGCAACCATGGCTTTTTAGGTATTCTTCGGCCTCAGCAAATAAAGCTTTCACAACTTCAACATTATCGATAGATTCAAAAAAACCAAAGCATCCTCTTTTCTCATTAAACTTTTTATTTGATAATAAATGGATATGAGCGGTCACACGAGCCACTGGTTTTTTATCAAGTAGAGCCGTGAAGTATACGCGTTGACCTCGACCATTTTGAAATAAAGGGTTTTTGTAAGATAAAAATCTTTTGATATCAGAGTCCAAAAAGTGAATTTTTTTACTATTAGGCCCTTGGGCGTTCCTGCCCGCAGCTATGAAACTTTTGATATTGCCTGTTTCAATTTTAATATTCATTTTTTCTGCCTTCAAGAATATATTTTAAGATGTTAGCGTCCATTTTTTGGTTTTCTGCAGCACTCATATTATCACTTTCAAAACCGAGTAAGTTAAATTCATCATTATCAATTAAGTAAAGTTTATCACAGTTGGTTATGCAAAAGAGTTCATTCAATTGATTATACAGGTCTTTATCTTTCGACTTTAGCTTTGAGATTTGACTTTTTGTAACCTCAAAGTCATTTTTAATAAAAAAGTCTTTTACAATATTATTATCAATCATAGGGAAGTCATCATTGTTGTAGTAGGAAATAATTCCTTCAAAACTCTTGTTAATCTTCTCTTTTAAGTTTAAGTCTTTTAACTTTCTAAATTCATCAAGTCGATCAAAAAAGTCGGAGTTAATGGTTTTAAACCTGCGAATCATAATAAATTCTATTTGCTCAAACAATAGTACTAATGAAAGAATAATAGTGCTTACTAGAATGTAAACATTAAGATTAAATTCACGAAAAATAAAATAGTAAATTATTGCGCCTGAGATTGCAGAAAATACTATCCCATAAAATAATGGATGAAACTGAAATTGATTAAATTTATTCCTATGAGATAATAATAAACTATGAATAACTATACTACCACTGATTCCTAAAATTCTAAGGTCGGTTACATATTGCATTATTATGTAATGAAAAAATGATAGTAAAGCTATAATTATAAATGTTTTAGACATAATAACTATACGAGCCCTTACTTGCTCTTTTACATGATCAAGCTTTTTGAGGCCAACATAAATAAAAATACTAAGAGAAAAAATGTGAAAAATAGAGTAATAGTTTATAGTTTTTTTAATGAGCTCAACGTCTGACTTAAAAATGAGTGCCGATACTAAGCCTATAGTGCTACAAGCTGTTAAAATTTTAAAAAAACTAGGAGCATGTCTTCTAAAGATAGCTTCGCAGAGTAATAAAGAAGATAGAAGCATTATGGCTCTAAACACATGATAGGGGGTATTCATGAACTCAAAACCAGAGAGGTTCATAAATACAGAAATATAAATAAAATAGGCATTAACGACAAAGATTAAAATATGATTTTTAATGACACTTGTACGGCCCTTGTCTAGTAAAACAAAAAAAAGTAAATATGATAAAGCTGAGAGTGCAGAAGAAAGCGTCAGAAATCGAGCTGTAACATCATTTAAAACTTCAAGAGTCATTTACTTGTTTAACTCCTTCTTTAGAAACCTTTTCTTTAAAAAACGGAGAATAAAATTATTCTTCTTCTCAATTCGATTCAGTCTTGTATTTAAAAAGTAACCTCTGTGATCAGTTTTAGATGGCTTTTTTGTAGCCATGTAGTAGGCCTCGTAAGCCATTAAGTTACCAGTGAGAATAACCATGGGAGCTAATGACATCCGTCCACGCTTGCCTTCAAAGAGTTCAATGGCGTACTTCATATGTATATGCTCTTCTGAGCTAGTATTTGCAATGACATGCTCTAATTCTTTTTGAAAACAACCTTGCAAAATTTGTTCAGTTAATTTTTCAATGGGTAATCCTAGACTTGGGTACTTTAGCCATTCTTCAGGTGTTGGTTCGCCAGGTCTAGTTACATAAACACTGGGTAGTGGAGAGGCAAAGGCGTCAATGATAGGTTTTTTATACTTTCGAGCTTTGCGGTAGATTATTAGAGTAGACTTTATATCATCACAGCCGTTTACAAGGATGTCATAGTGCTGGCAGATCTCATCAATGTGATTTACCCAATCTTCTCCCCAGTTTTTTATATTTAAGAAAGGGTTGATTTTAAGTGACTGTTCTTTGGACGCCACAGATTTTTTTTGATCAATACTATCTAAGTTGCAAAAAACTTGTCGATTTAAATTGCTAATTTCAAAAACATCAATGTCACAAATTCCAACTTCTTGAACGCCCATTCTGACTAATGACTCAAGGCAAGCGCCACCCATGCCTCCGACTCCGCAAATAAATATTTTTGTGGTTGATAAAAACTCTTGCTCATTTTGACTGACAAAACCAAGGTTGCGAACTAAAAACTCTTCATAAAATTTGTCTTTATTTTTTATTTTTTCCATGCTTGTAAACCTTTGTAATTATTTTTGTCGTCTAACCATAATAGAATTGGAATTAAATAACTTTGCGCCATTGCCACTAACTGCGAAGCTATTACTTTTGTCTTTGCTTCTTTTGGAATAGTTTTAAGTGCATAGTCCGTAAAAGACCTCAGTGTAAATTTACCAATTTGTAAAAAGTCATCACCACGTTCGTAATCTAAATGCTTTTCACATAAGTCATTATAAGGTGATTTTCGGTGTTTTTGTGTTTGTTCAAATGTTTTCTTTAAGTTATCTGAGCCACCAGTGTATGAATTTTCAATAATAAATTTTTTATAATTAAATGTGGCATCTTCACCAACGCCAAAAACCCAGCGATAGTTTTTCATTATTTGGTGGGCTAGTGTTCTGTGGTGGTAAGAGGCATCAGTTATGTTTTCTGGGGCTGGGTATACATCATAAAAGCTTTGAGCCACTTGACCAATGATAGAAGGAACTTGAGTAACATTGCTGATCCATAAATCTTTAAATTGACGCCTTGCTAAAATAACGGACACGGTTAATCCATATAATGCCCAGGTTAAGCCAGCGCTCCTAAATTCTGGGCGAACATTTACCAGCCCTAGGTGAAGCAACTCATCTTTTCTACCACTTAGGTTTATTGGAATTAGAGTTAGTGCATTAAAGGCTACAGGTTTATTAGTTTTTACTTCATAAATAATTGTAATAATATTTTTACTTAATATTTTACGGTCACCCTTTAAAGCTCCATAGTCGAGGTTGCCATCACTGCATTCAACAGCTATTGACCTAAGGTCATCAACCAACTGTTTCAATTCAAGATCGCTATACCATAGGCCAGGCTTTTCAATGATTTTGATATTAAACTTATTTTTGAATTTATAATTATAGTTTAAGTATTTTGAGAATAAAACTTTAATCATGTAAAATCACCAGCTGTCTT
>CALLBC010000228.1 GCA_938001965.1 uncultured Bdellovibrionales bacterium
AACGGCGCTGATGTAACCTCAACACTTTATACTATTGTAGAAACTTGTAAAAAAGTAGAACTTGAGCCTAAAGCCTATATATTAATGGCCGTGAAGAAGAAGATTCTTGGCCAAGAGCCACCAACACCACTTGAGTATGCCTGCCAAATTAGAAGCAAGACCGCCTAGGAGTTTAGGTTACTGTTTAAGTGCTGTAAACGCTTTTAAACCCTCGAACATCTTATAACTCAGAAATTGTTCCTCCAATTGTCCAGCAAACATTGCCTCTAGTTAAAACTTTTATAACTTTCCTTTTGCCTGTTATAAATGAACAATTTTGAGGGGCACTGTGAACAGAGGTAAAGATTGTCTTACGATTTATTTGGTTCCAATCAACTAAATCTGAAGGATTAAAACTAGAAATCCTCAGATCAAGTTTGTTGTCTTCGCTTTGCTCAACACTGGCTATTCTTCCATCTCGATATAGTATGAATACATTCCATACCTCGCTAAATAATTTAACAGCATCCTTTTTAGAGAAACTATTAGATGTTCTCAGCTTACTACTAGGTAAATGAATATTGTTATTTACATCCATTATAACAGCATCTGCTGGACTTGAATTTTGGTGAATCATTTTTATTTCTTTAATTTTTACACTAGAATAAATTTGTCTATGACCAGCACTATTGACTACATAAGCTTTGTTATCATCAGATAGAACTATAAAGGAATAGTGAGATGCACTAATCTCTTTTACTCTAATGCTATCGGGTAACTTATTGATAAGACCACTGTTTCTTATAGACAGGCAATCATGCTTCCATATCTCATTTTTATTAGTTAATATATAAAATATGTTTGCCCCTCCGTTTGAAATTAAAACAGGGTAATTATCACTAGTAAATGCTAAACTATTAGTTTGGCATACTCTACTCCTGTAAGTGCCTGAGGGGTCAGACTTAATTATAATTTTATTACTGTTACTTAGGAAAACAGCGTAATTTATTGATTCATAAGCAGCCTTTATCGCATCTGGTTTTCCAATATACGTGTAGTCTATTATTTGATTTTTATAAAGGTCCCTCTTATACCCATTATACTTATGTAATTCAGCTCTAATAATTACCTTGTCGGGAATATTGCCTTCCAAATCTAAAATTGGCCTTAAAACCTCCTCAAAGCTAAATTCTTGCTTAGTATTTCCTGCCTTGATAGTAACTCCAATATCCCTACGGAATGGAACTAAGCGTTCACTATAAAGAACACGTAAAAAATCTTTAACCGGAGCATCAAATTCTAAAATTACTAAGAATTTTGTATCTTCTTCGATAGCTCGATTATATTCAATGACCCCTTTTCCACTTTTATCAAATTGGAACTCAAGTACAGGTTCACCTGGCTCAGGCTCTTTTTTAATTACTTTCCAATCATACTTTTCAATTGTCTCATTGCCTGCTAAATCAGTAACTATTATTTCAAATAAACTATCTCCTTCTGGTATCGAATCAAAATTTTGAGGATTACTACAATTTGGAATATCATCGCCATTTAATTTACAATTCATGGTATTCACCATTTCAGAAAAATTAAAAGCAAAGCTTGCAGTAGTACTTTCAGTCTCTTTTTGAGGAGCAGAATCAAGTGTAATTTCAATAGGTGTAGTATCCACAGTTGAGATATTAATATTCCACTCAATACTCTTTATGCAGGTATCACAATTACCATCATTTATTAAAATATCAAGTTTTTGAGTACCTTCAGTCAAGTTGGCTAATTCAATTGGACTGTCACAATCATCAAGTGTAGCACTATTAAGCTTACACGTGAGCTGATCTTCATCAGAGATATTAAGTAATTCATACTCTACTATCTCATCAGTTTGATTGGTTACGAGTTCAGGCTGTTTTTTAATATTAATTTGTACTAGGTTAGCTGGAGGCACATTCGGTTGAGGTTGCTCAATTTGCTGTGAGTCCAAGTTGATTTGGTCAAAATTAATAGCTTGAAAACCTTCACCACAGTTATTAAAACCTGCAAGAATAATTAGGCCTAAGGCACTAGCAAGTGCAATTCGTTTCCTCATAAACATACCCTTATCATTTATATAATTATAGCTTAGTTTTTGTTTTATGTCTAAATTTTAAACTATAGGTGTTTCAATTCAAGAATTTTTAGGCTGATAGTTTGCTTTTAATTCTGACTTTAGGCTTGAATAAAAACTAATGACCTCTGCTCTAAAGTTCTCACTAAATCTCTGAAAAACAGTGAATCTTAGTTAATTCCAAATAAATAGCTCGAGATACAATTAAACGTCAACAGACTTAGCTAAGTCAGATAAATAATCAATCTACACCTTTGAATGGTGTATTTATACTCTTAGAAATGAGCTTTCTATCATACTGCGATACTGAAAGCTTCATCCATTTATCTGACTTACGTAGGGCAGAAAGGTGCATTTGTATAGTATCTTGAGCTCTATCGTGATGAGTTGCTAGTCGCTTAATCGACCACTTATTAACCCAACGGTTTTTTGCCAGCTCCGCGAGGTCTAATTTAGATCTTCTCCAAGTTACTGAATATACCCTTCTAATATTTATAGGGTGTTCAACCAACATAGGGCGGCGGGCACCATTTTTAGGAACCAGCTCCTGTTTCCGGACTCAATATGTCATCTAATCGATCCAAATCAATAAGTAAGAGAACTCTAGACTTGCTATCATAAGGCTTGTGCCAAGAGCTATAGCTATCCAACAAAATGAATTTCCATATTCTATTACTGCAAGGTGTATTAATAAAGAATGGTTTAATTTAAAAATGGATACTGTTTGGAATATATTTAGTGAAGAATTATATCTGACAAATAAATATTATAACCTGCAAATTAATGCTTTTGTTTTGATGAATAATCATTTTCATTTAATTGCAACAACGCCTGATGCAAACATAAGTCAGTGTATGCAATATTTTATGAAAAATGTAAGTTTGAGACTTTCTCGAGCTGGAAACAGGAGCTGGTTCCTAAATTGTTGACAACAATTAACTTACATACCTATTGTGAATATAAAAAAGGGAGGATTGTGTTGGTTAGATTATTTTTTCTATCTATTTCTTTGAGTTTGGGTTTATTCTTTGGAGTTATAGCGCAAGCAGAAGTCTGCTCTAGGACAGACCAAATTAAAGAAGAGCTTATTAAAATATCAGGAAAATCGTGTAAAAAAATTTCTGCTAAAGACCTTTCGCGCATTACTAATTTGGATTTAGGTGTAAAAAGTATCTCTTCCATAAAGAAAGGAGATTTTGACGGACTTACTTCTTTAAAGAAGCTCAGCCTTATTGGTAACAAGCTATCTAACTTGCCAGAAGGATTATTTGAGGGGCTTGCCTCTTTAAAAAAGCTATCAATCGGATATAACCAATTAACAAACTTGCCTGAAGGAATATTTCAAGGGCTTACTTCTTTGGAGTTACTCGACCTCAATACAAACCTACTAAAAAATTTACCTGAAGGTGTATTTCTTGGGCTGACTTCATTAAAGTTGCTCGACTTACATTATAATAGGCTAACAAGCTTATCTGAAGGAATATTTAAAGAGCTTAGTTCTTTAGAGGTGCTTTTTCTAAGAAGTAACCAGCTCACAAACTTACCTGAAGGATTATTTAGTGGGGCTACTTCTTTAAAGGATCTATACCTCAATAGTGCTAATCTGAAAAACTTACCGGAGGGATTATTTAAAGGGCTTTCTTCATTAGAGAAACTCGCGCTCAGTCATAATCAATTGACAAACTTACCAGAGGGATTATTTAAAGGGCTTTACTCTTTGAGGAGGCTTTTCCTTGATAATAACCAGCTAACAAACTTACCTGAAGGAAGTCTTCAAGGACTTTCATCTTTAGAGTTGCTCCATCTCAACGCTAGCGGGTTAACAAGCTTGCCTGAGAGATTGTTTCAAGGTCTTACCTCTTTAAAGTGGCTCCACTTAAAGGGTAATAGGCTAACTGATCTACCTGAAGAAATATTTCAAGGGCTTACTTCTTTAGAGAAACTTTATCTCGAACGTAACCAAATAACAAATTTACCTGAAGGAGTATTTCAAGGACTTTCTTCTTTAGAGAGAATTTACCTTTATTTTAATCAGCTAGTAAGTTTACCAGAAGGGTTGTTTCAGGGGCTATCTTCTTTAGACAGGCTTCATCTTGAGCTTAACCAGCTAATTTATATACCAGATAGATTATTTGAGGGACTTACCTCTTTAGAGCAGCTATATCTTAGTAATAATCAGCTAGCAAACTTACCAAAGGGAATATTTCAAGGGCTTTCTTCTTTAGATCAACTTCTTATCGCTAATAACCAGCTAACTAATTTACCTGAAGGAATATTTCAAGGGCTTCCATCTTTAAAATGGCTCCACCTATATAATAATTCGCTAACTATGGAAATGAAAAAGAGGCTTTGGAGAGATTTTTCATATCTTATTTACTTAAAATTATAGGCATAAAAAATTAAAAAATAATATGATTAACTGGATAAAAAAATATTGGTTTATACTTATAACAGTTGGTTATATATTAGCTCATCTGAGTCAACATTTAGGTATAGATAATATTGAAATTCACTATCGATTACTTTTAATTTTTATATTTACTGCCATTAGTTTGGGAGGGTATTTACTACTTTTATTCCCATGGAAAATCTCTGTTGCCCTACTAGCTATTATTAATGTTTTTGTTTTTTATAAGTATGTAATAAATAGGTCTGGAAAAGGTTAAATATTATTTTTAGGAACCCGGTTTGGTTCCTAAATTTTATTGTTATTTTTTTCTGCTTGTCTTGTCTATATTGATTAAAACTAGACTTTTTAGTATAGTAAGCTAAATAGTTATATGATAGTATTTGAAGTATGAAAATTGCTTATTTAATTTTAATACCTTTCCTTATATTAAATGGATGCCAACTAGGAAAAAAAAAGTTAATAAGTAAGCAATTGAAGAAAAATAATAATAGATTTATTGCTCAAGTAAATAAAAATGAAAATTTACAAAATGATATTGATACTGTCCTTAGCAAAATACCTAGAAACCTAAGATCTAAGTTAGAAGAATACATTAACATGATTGGGGTTTTTGGTTATGAAGACCCAAAATATATTGGGCGTGACAATGAGGGCTTGAGGAACTTTAATGAAGTTTTATTGGAAGAAAACTCTTGTCTATCTAAACTTTCTAAAAAATTTTATAATCAAATTCCAAAAATAGATAACAGCTTTGAAAATAATTTCTTACGGTCTGATTATAGTATCAATTACTTATCGGAAAGTCCGGGTTGGTTATTAAACTACGCAATGGATTTTACAAATAGCAATAGTGATTTAGCTGTTACTTTAATTGGAATTTGTGGCCACGATAATGCAGTTGGAACTATAAATAATGGTGGTAATACTTATTCTTGTCCACTTAATATGTATGTCCCTAAAGCACTTGGTGAGAAATATAGCATTTCCAAAAAACTAAAGGATAAAATTGCAAATATTCAAGCTCCCACAATGGGGCATAAAGCAATCCCTGCAAAATCTTATCATATAAATTCGTCATTTTACCTAACATGTTCACTAATTAGAAATGGTGTCCCCTCTTTGATGGCTAAAAAAATTCAAAATAGATTGATTTATACATATAGAATAAAAAGATTATGCGAGAAAAAATTATATGGTGATTATAGCTTTAAGTTAAACTCAATTGGTAAAAAAATTAAGAGTTTACCTATGCAAAAGCGCCGCTCTTTTATATATAATAAGATAAATAAATGTAAGTCCAATATTTTTACAGCAGAATGCAATGAAGTTGTATCATTGATTGGAGAGAATACTTTATTATCTAATAATGAAGAGAAGGTCTCGAAAGCAATATCTTCTTTTTTAAACTCTTATTTTGTATATACATTAATAGAAAAAGAGCTAGATAATGAATTACTTTGTTCAAATATTCATTTTACAAACTCAATATATAATCAGCTGAAAAAAATTAGTAAAAAGAAGAGTTCATGTGGTGATCTGGATGAATCGTCTTGCAATATAGCTAAGGAAAAAATAAAAACATGGGCTGTAGACATTGAGTGGTCCGTTGAACAACATCACCTAGGTTCCGACTTAGCCTCTCGTTTTTGTACCCCCGGAGTCAAATTCAGTGACATTGAAAAAGCTTCATGCGAGCTTAATTAGACCTTAAGAAAGTGCCAGTATATTTTTTACACTTTATCTAGCAGTTATTTCGTCTTTAAATTATAACTTGAGAACCTACTAAAATTAACTAGTTGAAGCTAAGTTTAGTAGAGCTGGGCAGGAGTCTCTCCCGCTTGCGCTCCACCAGGGAAAATATCCCAAAAAACCCAGGGAAGTGTATTTTTAAATTGCTTGAGCCCTTGTCTTGTTCCTTCCATCCGAAAAGTGTTGTCGTGAGTGATATGGCTAACTTCTATTAGACCACTTTCATTTTTTTTAAACTCTAGGTTTATTGTAAAGTAAGAAAAAGCAACAAAGGCAGGGGTGAAGCCTGTCTTGAATGGAGTTTTTCCTCGTTGGTCATAATCATCATAGAAGAAATCTAGGATTTTTCCATTCTGTTCACGTTTTACAGAGACTTCACTTGGATCAAGTGCATTGATCTTGTTCCAAGTTTTGAGTCTTTCTTCCCCATTGAAGAACGCAAGAGTTTGATTCCAGGTATCGTTGATTGCTGTAGCTATAAATGTTTTTTCTAGAAGAGACTTTATCAAGCTTTCGTTATTCAACTCACTTAAGGAAATATTGTCTTGAAAGTACTTGTAAAGGTCTGAAAGCGAAACCTTTCTAAGTTTTGGGTGAAGAGCAATTTGCTTTTTTGATAGTTTAGTTTTCATTTCAATGAGCTTCTTCCCCTGGTTAATTCGTTTTTTAGCGACACTATGGTATTTAGTTTTGGTATAATTAACATTGTCTAATAAATATTTTAAAACAATTTTGGCAACAGCATGTCTATCAAAAGCCTTGGAGTTAACAATAAGGTTAACACCGAAGCCAGAATCTGGATCAATAAAGCTAATACTTCTTGAGCTATATCCTGTTCCAGTGTGCCCAATAAGATAAAGCGCTCTTTCTTCATTGAGTTCAAGCTTTTCCATAAACACTCCACCTGTACCGTTGGCGTATTTACTGAACTTATTTTCATGGTCATAAGAGCGAGTTTTAAAAGTCATCATCTTATTAAATGACTTAGAACTAATAACGTCGTCATTTGATTCCTGAGTAAGCTTGTCGTAGAAAAACTTTTGAAGCTTGGCGAGGCCTAGCACATCAGAGATTACTCCAGAGTGGGTCATGGCCATCCCCATATAATTTTGACCAGTAGGCCAAACAAATCGAATTGCATTATTGGGATCCTTATCCCTCTTGCCAAACTCACCACTATAGCCCTGTGCTTCTTTAGATTTATCTCTGCTCGCAACCATGAGGTCAGTGTGGTTCTCACCACCAAGGGGGCTGATGACTTTCTGCCTAATGTACTGAGTAATTCGCTCGTCAATTATATTTGAGGTGAAGGGAAAACCGTTTTTTCCGGCTACATCAGAAATCACTAGCCCTAAAAGAGCATAGGCTAAGTTGGAGTACTGAGGCATAACTCCAGGATCTTTATAGAGCTTAACACCATTTTTTAAAATTCCAGCAATTTCAGTGTAGTTTGGTGAGTAAATTCCTTTTTGCCAGATAGATTTTAGGTTGAAGATAGAATCTCCACCAACAGACCTTTGTAACCCAGAGGTATGGTCAAGAAGGTTACTAATCTTCATTTCTCCAAAATCAAAACCAAGGTAACCCAGAACCGACTGTACAGAAGTATCTAAGTCAAAATTTGGGTAGTTATCCATTAGGCTGTAAACTGCAAGAGTTACATAGGTCTTTGATATTGAGCCTACGGACATTCTATTATGTGGCGTAAAAGGAATTCCTTTTTCTACATTATTGTAACCAGCAGATGACGCAAAAATTAGTTTCCCTTCTTTGGTTGCTGAGACAGCAATACCAGGTCCGCCCTGTCTTTCCAGTTCTACTTTGATAAGTTCTTTTAAAGTGCTCGCTTGAGTTTGAGTGAGTGCTCCGAATGTTTGTTGAGTAGCCAATAAAAATAAAGAAGTAAGTAAAAATAATAATTTCATAAAAAATAACCCTTTTATAATTAAATCTCCAAACTGTATCGTAGATCTCAATCTAACTTAGTATGGTGTTCAGGTGGTAAATAACACTAGTTTAATACTCATTGGAGTTAACATAAAAAAAGAGAACTAAAGATTATTTCAAGTTTGAAATTATTATAATAGTTCATATAGTCACAAACCTAAATGGGCTCTTTCGCAAGTGAACACTAGGTTGCGTAGAGTTAGGTGTTGACTATCATTATGATATCACTAAGTAATTCAACTATGTCGGGGATGCATCTAGAGTAGATGAATGAAGTTAGAGTAATGACTCTTTGTCTACCATAAAATAAAAAATATTTTACAAGTGCATGAAAATACTCGGCTTATTTGAATTTATTTTTGAATGAAGACCTGTTATGATCCGGGCAATTCGTAAATAGAGGATAAACTGTGGCTTTAGATTATAATGATAAATTCCCTAAAATAGTAAATCAAACTTTGTTTACTAGCCTTAATGAGCAAGAGCAAAAAGATGTTAAATCCTTAGCATTTAATTACACCTTTACACTTCAAGAGCTTAGGCAATTTGTTGAATCAACAATTGATTTACGAATGTGGGGTGAGGGTTCAGTGCCAAAGTTTTGGAGTGAACTTCAGGAAAGTTCTCATTTAGATGGGCGTAATTTTAAAAAGTGGGCTTTAGGTGAGCTTAAAAATAAAGTGTCTTTGTTAAAATCAGATTCTTTTGAATTTGAAACTAAACCAACTTTAACGCCGGAATTTAAAATATCAAAACAAGAATTAAAAAAAGAAGAGCAAACAAAAGAAGTTTTTGGAATGTGTGCAGTACAATCTGAAAAGACTAGCTGTTGTAATTTGAGAACAATTGATGCTGTTAAAAACTGTGGCTTCGGGTGTAGCTATTGCAGTATTCAAACAATGTACGGTGAAGAAAAAGTGGTTTTTGATGAAAACCTACAAACTAAACTTGATAATATTAAATTAGATAAAAATAAACTCTATCATATTGGAACGGGGCAGGCCTCTGACTCTTTAATGTGGGGGAATCAGCATGGGGTGCTAGACTCAATGCTTGGCTTTGCTAAAAAGTGGCCCAATGTTCTTTTAGAGTTTAAAACTAAGTCTAAAAATATTAAATATTTACTTAAGGAAAAAAGACCTAAAAATATAGTTTGCTCTTGGTCGGTGAACCCACAAAGTGTTATTGAAAATGAAGAGCACTTGACTGCAAGTTTAGAAGACCGCTTACAAGCAGCTGAACTTTGTGTGAGTCATGGAATTAAGGTTGGCTTTCATTTGCACCCAATGATTTATTATAGGAGTTGGGAAAAAGACTACTCTGAAATGATTAACCAAATTGTTAGCCGCTTCAACCCAAAAGATGTTCTTTTTGTTTCGTTCGGTTCTTTAACATTTTCCAAGCCAGTGATGAAAAAGATCAGGCAGTATAATATTAATAGTAAAATGCTACAAATGCCTATGGTGGCTAATCCTGAGGGTAAACAGACTTATCCACATAAGTTAAAAGAAGTGATGTTTAAAAAAGCTTATGATAGCTTTAAATCATGGCAAGATGAGGTGTACTTCTTTTTATGTATGGAAGAGTACAGCCTTTGGACTTCCACATTTGGAACTAAATACACTTCGAATGAAGAGTTTGAAGATGATTTTATGAAACAGGTTTTCAAAAAGATATAGGGCTTGTTGATGTTTCATTTATTTTTATTTTAATTCAAGAACTTTAAAGCGTTTATTATCAAAGGTAACTTTAAAGTAGGGTGACCCTAAAAAACTTTTGTCGCAAAACTGATTATTAGTCTCTTTTTTACCTTCGTTAATTAGCTCTTGCATGACACATCCTGTGGAGCTTTTGAAATAGCAATAGGAAGCTTCGGTTATAAAGTGAGTTATTTTATTGGCTTTACCATAATCATAAATATGCTTTTCATTAAAGTTACCAAATATTTTATAAACTTCTTTAACTCTTTTTCTGAGTTCTGCGTTTTCGTACTGAGGGTGAATAAATATTTTTTTATCACTTAAAAGCACTACACTTGAGGAGAGCGGCATTGAGGCTGCGTAGGTGGAGTCTGTTGAATTATTTATGTTAATAAACCTTATAAGATCAGATAAACTGCGATCAGCTACAGGTCTCTCTCCAACAAAAATATTAGAGATGACCTCTTTGTTATTTAAATATAAAAATCCACTTAGTATTAAAATTGTAATGGTGAATACATTTTTAAATTTAAAAAGAGAGTTAAAATAATTAGAGGCTAAGTAAATAGATTGGGTAATAATAATAAGGCAAAGAGGAATTGCAAGAATTAAGAATCGCTTGCCACTATAGGCAATGATAGAAAAGCCAATGCTCATAATTATTAAATAATAAAAATAAATGCGGGTTTTTGGCTGTTCATCGCTAGTGTTCTTAATAAATGGTTTTGTTAGAAATATAATAAGTCCAACCATACTCAATATATACAAGTATAAAAAGCCAGAGCTAAAAAAGTTATCAAATTGAAAGGAGCTAATTTTATTAAACGCCTCATCACAAAGATAGAGTTTAGCATGAAAGTCAGTGCTGTCTTTAAATTGTGCAGAAATAAACTTGAAAATATGACTATCGTTCTGTTGGCCAAGTAGTGAATTGAATAGGAAGTGAAATAATACCGCAGTGGATAGTGCAACTACTGAGTAAAATAGTCGACGAGTAAAACTTATGAGGTGTATATTTTTATTTAAAATATAAGTCGAACAAATTAAGAAAATTAAGGAAATAAAGAAAAATAGGGAGTTTAAAATGAATGCGCTACCCATTAAGAAAATAACGGCGATAAACCACGAAGCTATAAGTAGTAAAAAGTAATCGACCAGTCGGTGTATTTTGAAGTGACCAAAGGTGAATAAAGTGAGTAGTGTTATGATCTCAATCACTAAGATAAATTGAGTAAACTGCCAGAATATTAATTGAAAAATTGTGCTAAGAATAAAGAAAATATGGAATTGATTGATTGATTTTTTAATACTAGAGTTTTGCACTAAGTTTTCATAAATACTTTTAGATTTAATAATGTAATAAAAAAAATAAATATGAGATAGTACACAAACAATTCCCACATTTTCACGAAGGGCAGTGTTCATTATCATGCGAGTACTTTCGTCTTGGTGAGTTAGATATAATATTAATGGTAGTGTAAAAGACCATAAGCTTTTAGTGAGTAAATAAATTATTAAAAAAATAAAAAATAATGAAAAACTATTAATAATAAAGGTAAAGTTATTATAAAAGCGGGTAGGACTAATTTTAAGACCAACAGCTTTTGTTAATCTGTAGGCTGTTCCGGCTATAAGTTCAATGGTGATGTTAAATCGCTTGTGAGTGTTAATTGTATTAGGGGCTTCATATCTATCACTGCTGAGGAGCTTTTTAATGCCATTAAAATAGGTTTCAGACTTAATTAGTTGATCGTAAAAAGAATAGTAAAATGCACCTTCTGAAAAGTATAGTTCCTTTCTTTGCTCTTCATTTAGTTTGTAGGTTTGGTAAAAGTCTTGATAATAACTAAGATGATAAAAGGCATAGATTAGGCTGATGATAGTAAACAAGATTACATGTTTATAGTCTTTAAACATAATCCAATTAGCTCTTATTTATAAAATGAAGTCAAATATAGGTTGAAAAAAAAGCCGCTTAGAAGCGGCTAGTATAATTATTTATTTTTTGAAGCCTGTGAGACTAACTTCTTAACCTCTTTCTCAGAGATATAAGCGGATTGTAGTCTTTGAATGGCCTTGCCGTTTGGTAAGAATAATAAGTCACCATAACCAAATAGCTTTTCAGCACCAGAAGTATCTAAGATAGTTCTAGAGTCAATGCTTGATGAAACCTTACAGGCCACCCTTGTTGGGAAGTTGGTTTTAATTAGACCAGTAACAATATCTGATGATGGCCTTTGAGTAGCAATAATTATGTGGATTCCACAAGCACGTGCCTTTTGTGCAATTCGTGTAATTGGAATTTCCACCTCTTTACCTTGAGTCATCATTAAATCTGCTAATTCATCAATTATAATAACTAGGTATGGAAGCTCAGCCCACTCAAAGTCAATTTTACTTTTATTTCTTCTTTCAATAGTTGCTTTGCTACCATTGCTGATGGTCTCGTTAAAAGAGACGATGTCTTTAGATCCCACTTTAGATAGTAGTTGATACCTGCGGTCCATCTCTTTTTCAGCCCACTGGAGCATGTCTTTTGCTTCATTGGTGTCAGTTACAACAGGCTTTAAAAGGTGTGGAATACCATTATAAGGGCTAAGCTCAATCATTTTAGGGTCAACCATTATGAAGCGTAGCTCTTTAGGTGATTTATTAAATATTAGTGATGATATTAAAGTATTAATAAATACACTTTTACCTGAGCCAGTTGTTCCTGAAACTAACATATGAGGCATCTTTGTTAAATCAGAGATGATAGTTTCATTGTTTACATTCATTCCCATCGGGATAGGTAAGATTTGTTCTTTTTCTTTTTTCATTGCTGTCATTAGCTCAGAAAGATTAACAATTCGTTTCTTTTTATTTGGGATTTCAATACCGATGGTAGTTTTGCCTGGAATTGGGGCTAGTATTCTAATAGAGCTAGCTCCTAAGGCCATGGCTAAGTCATCGTTAAGAGCAGCAATTTTACTCAGTTTTACACCGGCTTTGAGACTAAACTCAAACATAGTCATGGTTGGACCTTGATGTACTCCTACAACTTCACCGTAAATTTGAAAACTTTCCAAGTGAGTTGTTAACAGGTGAGTTTGCTCCTGCTCTTCCTGTTTAGTCATCTTAATAGCCTTTGTAGGTTTGTTTAAGAGTTGTAATTCAGGTTTTTTGTACTTTTTAGTCCAAGCTTTAATAAGATTATCCTCGATCTTCTTAGTTTCTTCTTCGTTGTTATCTTCATCATTAGTAGGCTCTGTTTTTTTAGATGTCTTTTTAGTAATTTTCTTTTTAGCCTTCTTAGAGTTTGGTTTACTATTATCAAGTTCGATTTCAATAGTCTCATCTAGAACTTCAACTTCTGGATAGTAAGATGAAAAGCCTTTAGGGCTTTTAGGACAAGTTACATTTTCTTTAGAATATTCAATAACATCAGCGTCCATAGCTTGGAAATTAATTGAAACATCATTAGTTTCAATAGGTTTATTATTAGGTATTAATTTATTCACTTTGAACAATAACTTTTGAATAAATACATTATTTTCAAACCTAGCTCCTAAAAAGTTAACTGTGGAGCTTAAAAGAGAAAGGGTAGTATTCATAATATAAGAAAATATTGAGCTAATTCCGTTTGCGACAAATGCAAATGCATCGCTAATACTTAAGATGCCAGTTATAATACTTAAAGTGAGTGTGGATAAGGCAATGATTGCTAATGAACCATAAGAGCCAAATAAGCTATATAGGCCGCCACCAATTCTTAAGCCAAATAATCCTCCTGCTCCAAAAAGCATAGATGTATGTGATTCAAACTTAAAGCATGCCTGGAAGATGGATAATAAACTAGCCACTAATATTAATAGAAAGAACTGAACGCCTATAAAGGATAAAATTTTTGTATAGTACTTTTTAAAGTCTTCTGGCGTGTGCACTTTTTGTAATAGGTAGCTTCCTAACCATAAGAAGCTCATACCAATATAAAAAGAACTATATCCAAAGGTGTTAAAGACTCCTTGTAGCGTTATTGAGCCGATCTTACCAGTTAACAATGCAATACTTTCAGGTCTTGCAAATAAGTACATTAAGCCAGTAGCTAATACACTGATAGCTCCTAGTAAGGAGATTAAGAATGTTAATTCTTGCGTCTTTGTTTCTAATTTACCGATTTTATTTATCATACAACCATTTCCTTTTGTTGTATTAAAAAGCAATCTTTATGCCAGTGATACCAATGTAAATACTTAATATTACTTATTAATTTTATCTCATTAAGAGAAATGACATTAGGAAGTAGCCAGCTGTAAAGAAATTATTCACTAATCCCAACATGAGAATGGTAGAAAAATGTAAAGTTGTAATAAGTTTTGTTTACTCCAAATCTCTGGGTAGTTTTTTTGAACTTAGCCTTTGCTAGAGTGCGCTTACGGCAGCATCGCGTCTTCGCACTCTGTCACCTTTCAGGTGAACACAGCGCGGATACGCGAAGCGCGTATACTCTAGCAAAGACTAAGTTCAAAAAAACTACCCAGAGATTTGAGATCGTTATTAAATTTGTTGTGGCTAACTAAATAGAAGATTTATCAATGCCATAAAGAGAAAGAATTTCTTTTTCAAATTTTTTATCACAATACTTACGTTTAACTTTCATGCTTGGAGTTAATTCACCAGTTTCAGTGGTGAATTCTCTTGGTAAAATAGCAAAGTTTTTAATGGTTTCATATCTTGCTAATTCTGAGTTTACTTCAGCAATAATTGATTTAACATTTTGATAAACGTCTTTATGTTTAGAGAGTTGCTCAATGTTTGAATAAGAAAGATTATTGTTCTTTGCAAATTGTTTTAAGCAGTCAGCATCTAATGTTACCAGTGCAATAATAAATTTTTTCTTGTCACCGTGAATAAGAACATTGGCAATCATTGGGTCAATCTTTAATAAATTTTCTAATTTTTGTGGTGCTACATATTTGCCACCAGCAGTTTTGATTAAATCTTTTTTTCGATCAGTAATTTTTATGAAGCCATCTTTGGTTATTATGCCTATGTCGCCAGTTTTGAAGTAGTCTCCGTCAAAAGCCTCTTTAGTGGCTTTAGGGTTTTTAAAGTACTCCTTCATAACTTTATCAGATTTAACTAAAATTTCACCATCATCAGCAAGTTTAATTTTACTATCACCTAATGGTTTTCCAACAGTTCCAAACTTATAATCAAATAAGGTGTTTGCAGTGACCGCTGCAGTTGTCTCTGTTAGGCCATAAGCCTCTAATATTAAAATGTTGGCAGCATGAAAAAATTCACTAATTTTCTTCTCAAGTGGCGCTCCACCTGACATTGCAAATCGTATTCTCCCGCCTAGTGCAGATTGAATTTTTTTAAATACTAATTTTTGAGCTAACTTATATTGGACAGCAAGTGCTATTGGCACGCCTTTTTTATTAACTTTTAAATCACTAACTTTAGAGCCAACACTACTGGCCCAGTTAAATATTTTAATTGTACTTTTTTTAGTGTTAATTTGGTTAAGTACACCGTTGTATATTTTTTCAAAAATACGAGGGACAGCAACTATAAATGTGGGTTTAATTTCAGCAATATTTTTCTTAATTAAATCAACGCTTTCAGCAAATGCCAGAGTATAAGGTTTGTGGATATTACCTAATGATTCAATTCGTCCCATAATATGGGCAAGGGGTAAAAAGCATAAACTGACATCGTTATGGTCAATGGTAAAGTTATGAAACAAATCAATGATTTCAGACATTATTTGCTTGTGTGTTAAGACAACACCTTTAGGTATGCCAGTTGTGCCTGATGTGTAGATTATAGTAGCAGTATTATTAATATCAAAGCTATTAAGTATTTCGATAAATTTTTTGTCAGAGAGAGGGCTCTTTTTTTCAGCTAACTCATTAAAATTTAAATAATTTGTGTTATCCGAGTCTGCAAATGAAATAATTTTTAAGCCCTTACAGTCAAGAGATCTAACTTTGTCAGCAGTTTCTTGGTCTTCACAAAAAATGTATTTTGCTTCAGAATTTTTAATTATGTATTCAATGTCAGATTCTAATGAGTTTTTATAAATGGGAACAGTAGTTGCGCCAGTGGACATAATTGCAAGGTCAGCAAGGACCCATTGGTAGCTTGTGTTGCCTATGATACAGGCGGTATCATTCTCTTTTAAGCCAATTTTATCTAATGAAGAATGTAAATTTTTAATTACGTCAAAATATTCATGCCAAGAGATATTTTTCCAGGCTTTATTCTTTTTATGTTTAATTGCTATATAATTTTTATTACGCTTTTTTACTTCGCTGAATAGAGATAAGATTGTTTTGTCCATGGATGCCTTAATTAATGAGTAGTTAGTTTATTTTCTACGTTTTTTACTTGATGGAACTCTTTTGGAGTTCAAATCAAAAATTATAGATTTACTTTCACCAGGCTTTAAAACAACTTTTTTATACTTAGTAATTTTCTTATATGGGTTAGTAGCTTTAAAAACTAGTGTCGACCCTGATCTTACTGCATAATTTCTAATTGGCAATTTATTTTCGACTAACTCTTTGCCATTCAGGTATATTTTTACATATTTTGAAGGCCTGGCGTCAATATTCACATATCCAATACTTGCTTTTTGTAGAGTAGTATTAAATGAGCGTGTGCTTTTTGGTGTTATAATAAGCTTTTTCTTACTGTAATCTAGGTAATTATGTTTGCGCAGGACCATATCTATTGGTTCGTTGAAAGGTACAGATATTTGTGATGGAGTAATCCTCCATGTATCTTTCCCATTAATAAATATTTTTGCTCCAGAAGGCTTACTATTCACAACAATTTTAACCGTTGATGCTTTAGCAGGGACTAGAGGTTCTTTAGGTTCTGGAGGTTTTTCCTCTGTATTACTAGCTAAAGATTCTGTTCCAGGGTCTTTTAAGCTCTCAATAGCTTGTTCTTGTTTTTCAATAATTTTGTTTGCAAAGCTCTTTTGTTTTTCAAGTATTGTATTAACAACTCCAGATTTGTAAACAAAGAAAATAGCACTAAGAATAATTGATGCTGTTATAATGGGAACAAAGTGGTTTCGCTTTTTGGCAAATCTTGCGTTGGTTTTATAACTAGTATTCACAACTGACTTAACAGCGCTTGCATCTTTTGACTTATATTTTGGCTTATAAAAAGGATTTTCTGATTTTAGTCTGGCATTAGCAAAATCAAAACTACGTTTTGGCTCAGAACTGCCAAATCCATTTGAGCTAGAGGCAGCAGCTTGAGTTTTTTCAATAGGTAATGGGCCAGTATTGGTGATTAACTCAAGAAACTCATTTTTTTCTTCCTCAGTTTTGTTCTCTTCTTTAAATGGAATCTGTGAATACTCAACAATTCGATTTCTAATATCAACAATTTCACCAGCATATATCCCAGAGAGAAACATTGAGAAATCTTGTTTTGTGAAGTCAGGATATTGCCTGTTTAAAAACCTATTTAAGTCCCTATATAATTCAGATGCATACTGGTATCTTAAGTTTCTATCTTTAACTAAAGCCTTATTAACGATTCTTTCAAGTTCAGGGTGAATATTAGGATTAATTTTCTTAATACTTGGTACATTACAGTCACGAATTTTTCTAAGAGTATTAATTTCATTATTTGCTATAAATAATCTTTCTCCAGCAAGCATTTCCCATAAAACAATGCCGAGTGAAAAAATATCAGTTCTGATATCTACCTCTAGTCCTTGAGCTTGCTCTGGACTCATGTAACCAAACTTTCCTTTTAGAGTACCGGCCTTAGTTTTTTCTATTTGGCTTTCAGCTTTAGCGATACCAAAATCAACAATTTTAATTTCACCATCAAAGCTTGCCATAACATTTTGCGGACTCATGTCTCTATGTATAATATTAAGTGGTTTGCCTGTTGATCCATCAATACACTTATGGGCGTGATCTAAACCTGAGGCGACCTCTTTAATTATATATACAATTTGATCTATACTTAATTTTTTCTTTTTCTTTTTTAGAGTATTTAGAAGTTGTCTTAAATTTTTACCCTCAACATATTCCATTGTTAGGTAAAGCTGTTCTTTTTCAATTCCAAATTCGTATATAGACACAACATTGTTGTGTGTAAGATTAATAGCAATTTTTGCTTCTGTTTTAAACATGTCTAAGAAATCTTGGTTGTCAGAGAACTGCGGTAGTATTCGTTTCATGGAAATAATTTTTCCGATACCACTGGCTCCTGGTGCACGAGCCATAAAAACCTCTGCCATACCGCCGGAGGCAATTTTTTCAAGAAGTAAATATTTTCCAAAAAATTCTGGTTTTGATTGTGGCACTAATAACCTTTTGTTTTTCTTAATTAATCTTTCAAATACTCATCGGCCATTCATAGGTGTTATTTAAATAAAACTATGCTATTATTGGTTTATGGACATTAGTCGTGTAAAATGGTTAGGCTTAACAGGCGGAATTGCTACGGGCAAAACCACAGCTTGTAATTACTTAATACAAAAGTCCATACCTGTAATTGATGCTGACAAAATATCTCACTCACTTTTACAAGCCAATGGTCTAGCGGTAGATCAAATTGTGGATAAGTTTGGTGATAGTGTTCTAAACCAAGATAAATCAATATCTAGACCAAAGCTTGGCGAAATAGTATTTAAAAATAATGAAAAGCTAAAAGAACTTAACCAAATTATGCATCCACTAGTCAGAGTGAAAACTAACGAAATTAAAAGTGAATTGGTGAAAGATGGGCACACATTAATTATTAATGATATCCCTTTACTTTTTGAAAATAATTTACAAAATCAGTACGATAAAACTATCTTGATTTATTGTGATCAGGATACTCAGAGCGATCGTTTAAAAAAAAGAAATGGATTTACTGATTTGGAAATTGAGCACAGACTAAGGTCGCAAATGAATATTGAAGAAAAGAAAAGTATTTCTGATTTTGTCATTGATAACTCCTTTGATTTAAAAGGGTTATATGAACAGTTAGATCAATTAATATTAAAGTTTAAAAATTTCAATTAAACAAAGGTCCTGTTGTTTAGAATTATACAAATTTATGTGAAAATTGTTTCAGAATGATTCACTAAATGTCGATTAGTAATTATGAGTTTTCTAAGACTAATAATTATACCCATATCAATTCTTATATTTGTTGAGTTTGCACAGGCCCGTGATCCAATATTTTATAAAGGTGCGAGAGGGCTTGGTATGGGTGGCGCACATATCAGCGCCGTAAATGATGAAACAACAGTTTTGATTAACCCTGCTGCTTTAGGGAAGTTACGAGGGAAGTACTTTGTTGTTGATGATATTGAAATTGAAATGAATGCTGATACGCAAAGTCTTGTAGGTTTTGATTACCTAAGGGGATTATACCCTCAAAAAGTTTTAGATGATGTAAATTCACAGCCAGATATAATTTATCACTTAAAATCACAAGTGTTTCTATCCTATGCCATGAGAAATTTTAGTGTAGGGCTATACGGTAATGCCATTGCCGATGCGAGCATGGATCCCGCGGGGCCAACACCATTTAACATAGATTACAGGAATGATGTTGCCTTTGTTCTAGGTTTTAATAAAAGGTTTATGGAAGGTCGTTTTAAAGTTGGTGCAAATGTAAGAGCAATAAACCGTAGAGAGTTGAAGGGGAATTTTTCAAATTTTAATCCAAGCTTATCGGTGAGCTCAGATGGAGCAGAGGGGGTTGGAATTGCATCTGACATTGGTATTCAAATAGCAGCTCCATGGAAAGCTCTACCTACTTTATCAGCTGTTTTAAGAGATGTGGGTGGAACAAAATATAGTATTGATGGTTTTAGTGACTCAGCCAGTGACCCAGAAGTAACAGAGATGTCATTAGACGCAGGTTTTGCTTTGTATCCAATAAGTCATAATTATTCGAGGTTCACAATAACTGGAGAATACAGAGACCTCTTGTCAGGTAACGATTTAAAAAATGATATGGCAAAATATCATCTTGGATTTGAATGGAACAGCTATGATTGGTTTTTTCTGAGGGGAGGAATGAATCAAGGCTATTGGACAGCTGGTATTGAGTTTGCATTTTCAAAGTTTCAATTGCAAATTGCTTCTTTTGGCGAAGAGGTTGGTGATGAATTAGAAAAAAAAGAGAGTAGAAATTTTAGTTTAAAATTTACCATAAGGTTTTAATGAAAAAAGTGTTTAAAATATTTTTTGTAATAGTACTTATTGTTTGCAGCTCCTGCGAGGAAAATACATTTCAGGATTTTGACTCTGAAGCAACGAATGCTTCATTATGGTTTGAAGCTAAGCAGTTAATCAATGAAAGAAAATATGAAGAAGCCATTGATAAGCTCACTGAAGTTGGTGACGACTACAAGTTACAAAGAAGTAATCTTATTCAGTATGCCTCAGCTTATGCTGGGTTTTGTGGACTCGACTTAATACAATTAGTGAATGATTCAAGCTCCCTAGGTGGAGCTACACCTATAGAGTTTTTTATGTCAGTGTTTCAGGATCAAACTCCTGATAAAATTGCTGCCTGTCAGACTGCTATTGCAATTATTGAGGATAATGTTTCAGAAATTGCCAGTGAACGAAATGATGAAGAAAACATTGCAATGATGGCAATATTAATGACCACTATTGGTTCGGGCTTAAATGAACTTTTTGATCCAGACAATGATGGTGTTTTAAGTATTACTCATAATGGTACTTGCTCTGCTGTAAATATATCTGACGCTCATACGGCTTTACTAGGGTCTTATTTATCTAAAATGTTCGCCGCAGCCTCTGAGTTAAGTGTGATTGATGTTTTATCAGAAATTAAAGACCAAGTGACAAGTGGTTGCGATGAGCTATCGCCAATAATGGATTTCTGCTCCGCCATAGATCCATTAACGTATACGCCAGATCAAATACGGGGAGTGAGAAGTATTTTACAAGAAGGACAAATTTTTGGGATGGGTTCATGTACGAGCTCACCCAATAGTTTAATAAATTGCATATGTATATAAGATTAATAGTTGTTTTTAGTTTAATCTTCTCTTTTAATCTGCAGGCCGCAGAGCTATTCGATACTTATAGATCAGTGCGAGGAATGGCTATGGGTGGCGCCTATACAAGTGTTGCTCAGGGTATGGACTCATTATTTTATAACCCAGCTTCCTTAGTTGATGTTAAAGGCTTAAATGTAAATTTATTAAACACAAGTGCGTCGGGAACTGAGCCTGATGATACAATATTAGATAGTTTAGACGGCTTAAGCGATTCAAGCACTATTGGTCAATCACTGCAAGATTTATATGGCAAGCCTTTATCAGGCTCGGCAGGTGGAAGGGTAGGCTTAACTTTACCACATTTTGGGGTGGCTGGATTTGCACATGCCGATTTAAGTTTAACAGTCAATAACCCAGTTATTCCAGATTTAGATGTGAGTTCTATTTTAGACGCTGGTGTGGCTATTGGTTTTGCAAAAAAAGCGAATAAGTTTATGAATTTTGGTGTAGTTTTAAAGCAAGTGACTCGCTATGGGGATAGAAATAAATTTACCGCGGCTAGTGTGAGTACCTTAGATCCGCAATTGATTACTGATGCTTTAGATAAAAAGGGAACAGGCATTGGTGTTGATGCTGGAATTGATTTTATTTATAGAGGTAAAAGTTTTACGCCAAAGTTATCGGTGGTTGCCAAAGATATTGGTAATACCAGTTTTAGTAAAAATAATAACTCTTTTGGTCCACCACCTACGCAAGATTTTGAATTAGTATATGCAGGCTCTCTTATTTATGATGCTGACTTTGCTTCACTGTCTTTGGCAGCAGATTATAGGTATGCCATGAATGATGAGATTAGCTTTGCAAGAAAGCTGCATCTAGGTGCTGAGCTTAGTTTGTCTTTGATTGATCTAAGGGTAGGAGTTAACCAGGGTTATATGAGTTATGGAGCTGGTGTAAACCTGGGAATTTTTAGAGTGGATGCAACTAGCTATGGTGTTGAGATCGGAGAAAGAGCGGGTCAACAGGAAGATCGTCGTTATATGGTTCAATTAAGTTTTGATTTTGGTTTTGAATTTGGTTCAAATAAAAGGGCTAGTGGAATGTCTTTGAGAGGGGCTGGGCGAAATGGTGAAGTTACTCTTAGCTCTGGCGGGGGCAGAAGAGCCTATAAGCGCAAATACTATAAGCACTATAGAAAGCAACGAAGATAGGGTGATATAATGATAAGGTTAATCTTATTATTATTTTTTTTAGTTGGATGTAGTACATCACTACAAAAAAATAGAACTATTGCGTTCTTTAGCTCCTTAAAACAAACCAAGGTCATTGGTTCAGCTCAAATAAAAATTAAAAAAAATGATGAAAGTAATATAAATTGGTTTTTTGTTGCTGGTGGGCCAGGAATTTCAGCTGATTACTTTGATGGCTTAACAGAAAGCATAGATGTTCAAGGTAATATCTGGCATTTAGACTTTCCAGATAAGTTAATTAAAGGATTGATAAAGCCTGAAGAAGTGGTCAATTCTTGGAAAGAATCAATTTTAAAAATAGCACAAACTTATAATAATCCAATATTTGTGGGTCATTCGTCTGGTGGAGTGATAGTATTGAGTACTCCAGAAATTAAAAACTACTTAAAAGGTTTAATTTTACTAAGTACCTCACCGGTAAACTCAAGGTCAAGTGAGGCACGAGCTTATAATAATAGTCAATCTGATAATTTATGGGATGAGTATATTAAAAGTCCAACAAGTAAAAATTTAAAAAAACTATGGAGCAGTTGGGCAGAGTTATACTTTCTTGATGTTGGGCAAGGTAGGCGAGTTTTAAAGAAGAGTAGGTATTACCCTCATGCTGACAGTGTGGCCGACTGGTTTAATTATAACTATAAGTTTGAATGGGCTCCTGACAGCAACAATACCTTAATAATTGTGGGTGATAGGGATTTAGTCCAGCCACTTTACTTGTATGGGAATATACCGGAATTTAGTAAACTTAAAGAAAAGGCATTTATAATAAATAACTCAGGTCACTTTCCTTGGGTTGAAAACTTGGAAGATTGGTTACAGGCTATTGAAGGGTTTGGGAAGAACTTATTGAATTGATAAAATCTTAAAGTTCTATAGTTAGATCAAGATAAAAATGGTAAGGTTTTTTTATGCCCTCAAAAATAAAATTAATTAGAGAAATAGAGTCATGCACATTGTGTAACAATGTACTTCCCCACGAGCCACGCCCTGTGGTCAGTTTTTCAAGTGTTTCAAAAATAATAATTATTGGCCAAGCTCCAGGCCTAAAAGTACATAATTCTGGAATACCTTGGGACGATGCTAGTGGAGAAAGGCTACGTGATTGGCTGGGGGTGTCTCCGGATCAATTTTATAATAATAAGTTGTTTGGAATTGTACCCATGGGGTTTTGTTACCCAGGAAAAGGACATGGAGGAGACCTGCCGCCAAGACCTGAGTGTGCCCAAAGGTGGATGTCTGAAGTTCTTAATCACTTAAAAAGGAAACAGCTTGTCTTATTGATTGGGCAATACGCTCAAAAGTACTTTTTAAAAGACAAATTAAAAAAGAGTTTGACGGAAACTGTCAAAGAGTGGCGAGAGTATTTACCTAATTATTTTGTATTACCTCATCCCTCACCAAGGAATAATATTTGGCTAGCTAAGAATGAATGGTTTGAAAAAGATGTGGTTCCAAACTTAAAAAATAAAGTAAAAAAAACTCTTAACCGTGCCTAGCTCTAGTGCTATTGTAGGACCCACAAGCCCGAGCAATGTAACATAAGAGTTGTTTTCTATGATTAAATTCATTTCCCCAAATATATTTGAAGAGAAAAAAATATTTTTAAGTGGCTTAGACCCATTAAAGTCAACTTATGTTGTTTCTGATCTAACAACTAAGTCTATGATTCAAAATTATTTTTTTGATAATAAGAATATTGTAGTTCTAGAAGAGGATAGTGTTTTGAGGGCCAATGAATTTTGGTTGAAATGTATTAATCAAAATTTTTATGACTATCAAGTAATTAGTACTTTCTTAACCCAAACACTTTTACAGCAGTGGATTAATGAAAATGAAATTAATCTTAACCCGGCAGGGGTTCAAAGATTCTTTGGTTTTTTTAGTCAACTATTACCTCTAATAGTAAAAGAAGAGTCTAAAGAAGTTATTAAAGAATGGTTTAAAGAAAATACTGATAGTTTTATTTCATGGGGGCGATGGTATGAGCTGTCACTGTTAGCATGGAATAAATTTCTAGAAAAAAAGTTTATACCGCAAACATGTTTATCCGCCTTTTTAGTGTCACATGTTGATGATTGTCAGTTTTCCTGGGAAAGAACACTTTATTTTGACCTTGGTGCTGAGTTAAACTTAACCGAAGTTGAATTAATATCTAGGCTTAAAGATCAATTCGAAATTGTTATTATACTCCCTTCCTCGAATGATATGTTAAAGTTCCAAGGAGCACTAGCCAGTTATAAAATTTTGCAAGAAAAATGTAATTATTTAGACTCAAAAGATAGTGACATATCAATTAATGAAACAATGGATTATACGTTCAAAAGATTTTCAACAGTTGTTTCAGAGGTTAAAGACTTAACAGCACAGGTGAGAGCTTGGGTGGGCAAGGGGATAGCTCTAAGTGAAATTACTATAGTCACACCTAATATGGAAAAGTATTACCCAATAGTTAAGCCATACTTTGAGAAAGAAGGATTACCATTAAATAAGAGTGAAGTAATTATAGCATCAACATTACCAGCTGTATTTCGCTGGCTTTCCATTTTAAGAATTAAATCAGGGAAATTATCTAATAATGACATTGAAACAGTTGAATATGGTAGTGATGAGCCTCAACTCGATTTTGATTTATTTAAAAAACTATATTCAGTTTTTTTTGATGAAAATGATTTAGGACGTGATAAAAAATTATTTAAAAAATATCAGTTTGCTGTTAACAAAAATGAAAAACTATTAAGGGATGATTTTTTAAAATGGACTTTGTCATTTTGGAAAAATGATGATGAGCATGACATTTTATCTCAAATATTTAATCAGGTATTAGGGGAGTGCCCAAAGTTAACAAAGATGAATTTATCTTTTTGGCTTTCTTACCTTGAGCAGATTTGCTCTAAAAAAGAAATTGTGATTGAAAAAAATAGCTCGGGTATCAATTTAATAAATTTATCAAGTACGCTTTGGCTGAATACCAGCCATGCTTATGTTTTGGGGTTAAGTGATAATCAGTTTAGTAAAAGTACAGTGGATTCTATTAATTTATCTGAAATCAATAAGTTGTATCAACAAACGGGATTCTTGGTTGATTACTTTAATGTATCCAGTGAAAACTTTATTTTAAATCAATTTAAAAGTAAAAAATTTGAACAAATAGTTTTTAGTTATCCTGAAACAGGATTGGCGGGTGAGGTTGGTGCACCATTATTATTTTGGTTAGAAGAAAAATTTAGGTTAGATACAGACACTGAGCGCAAAGATGTACCTCAGGTCAGTTTGTGGGATAATTTGCAAAGGAAAAGTTCAGAGCTTGGTAAGGGAAATGAAGTTGAAAGTAGAATATTGAGAGATATAGGGAGTGAAAAATACACTGGGCTTACTGACAATAGTTATTCCAAGCAATTGAAATTTTCACCAACGCATTTAGAAAGGTATATTAACTGCCCTTTTATTTATATGTCCGAAAAATTACTTAAGCTTTCTGATCTTCCGCAGGTAGACTTTGATGATAACCCAATGAACAAGGGAAGGCTTGGTCATACAATTGTGGAAAAGTTAGCCATAGAGCCAATCAACTTTGATATGACAGAGTCTGAAATTTCAGAATTAATTGATATTTGTAAAAAAGATTTGAAAATACAATATTATAGTGAAGAATTTTGGCAATTAACAAAAGACAGATATGTTTTAATGGCACAAAAGTTTTTGCAAGCAGAAAAGGACTATCGAAATATCTTCCCAAACTTTAAGACAAAATTTAAGGAAAAGAAAATTAGTTATTTTTGGGATACTAAGGAAAAGAGCATTTCCAAGGACACAGGTTATCCTTTAACGGCGGTCATTGACCGTATTGATGAAAGTGAAAGTTCTGAATATGCGTTGATCGACTATAAGTCATCTGACTCACAAGCTAGAAATTATGAATCTTGGCAAAAAAATAAAATGATACAAATGCCTATGTATTACTTAATGTATGAATACTGGTTAAATGAAAATGGTGAAAATAAAAATTTTGCAGGTGCTTTTTATTATGTCTTAAAGAAGATGGAAAGAAATAAGGGTATGAAGGTATTAGGACATGATGAATCTTTATACAAACTTTCAGGTAAGAGAGGAGCTATTGAGCCAGAAAGCTTAAGTGGCTTTATTGAGGAAGTGAAGTTAGAAATTAATAATGTAATTTTAAAAATTGAAAATGGTGATTTTGAAACTTTACCACAAGACATTAAAGAGTGTGGCAATTGTAGTTGGAGGTCGGTATGCCGAGCACCACACTTAATTTAAAAGACGAGATTGTTCGTGCTGGGGCAGGAGCTGGGAAAACAACTCTATTAACAAAAAAAATATTTGATTACCTAATAAATTTTAAACAAGAAAATGAAAGGTGGCCCAATGTAGTGGCTACAACTTTTACTAAAAAAGCAACTCAAGAGCTTAGAGAGAGGCTTTTGCTAAAGGCTTTGGAAACTGAAAATTTTGAGCTCATTGAATATATAAATAACTCTTCAAGTTTATTTATTTCAACTATACATGGCGTTTTAAATAGATTTTTACAAACATACGGCTACCTGTCGGGGATTGAACCTGGCTTTGAAGTTATTTCTGAGAGACAGTCCCAGCAATATGTGAAGCGTATTTTAAAGGATATGATTTCTGAAGATAAAGATGAAATTAAGCAGGTCACTGATAATTATAGCTTTAAGCAGTTAATTAAGGTAATTTTTGATTTTAATAAGAATATTCATTTTGAATCTAAGAACAAGTTTATCACTTACGAAGAGTTTAGGGCTAACTATGAAGTTAAAAGGTCTAAGCTAGAGCAAGAGATTAAGAATATTTCTGAGTCAATCAAAAATAGTATTGATAATGAAAAATGGTTATCATTTACAAATAAGTTTTTAAAATTATCAAGTGCAAATTTTGAAGATGGTAATCAATACTCTGAAGCATTAAAAGAAATTGGTTCAAAGCCAAGGAAAGGCAAGGGTATACCTGAAAATATTAATGAAGATTTAGCAAGTTGTTTGAAAAAAATTAAGACTGAATTTTCTAAGTCAGCATACCAATCTTCATTTTGGTTGCAGAGTGAAAAGTTAAATAAAAGTTTTGAACTATTTTATAATAATTTTATTTCTCGCTATGAACAATTAAAGCTTGATTTGTCATTACTAGAAATTAATGATTTGGAGCTATTGACCTATAAACTCATTAAAAAGAACCCAGAGTTGGCTAGGTTATTTTCATTGCAATGGAATTACTGGCTTATTGATGAGTATCAAGATACGAGCCCTATTCAGGTTAGTATTTTAGATATATTTGTAGGAAATTCTCCATCCTTTGTAGTTGGTGATCCACAGCAGAGTATTTATTTATTTAGGGGAGCTCGATCTGAAGTTTTTAATGCTCAAGAGAAAAAAGTTCAAGATTCTGGTGGAGAATTAAATTTCTTAAAAAAGAATTACAGGTCCCAGCCAGAATTACTTTGTTTCTTTAATGATTTTTTTAAAAATATTGGATCTCAATTTCAGCAAATGATACCAAGAACAGATATAATCGATAATAAGAAGGTTGTTGCTCAAATTGCAAATTTGCCTCCTTGTGACGATGAAGGAGCTGCCAAGGATCAATACGAATTAAATTTTATTATTGAAAATATCATTAGTCTAATAAACAAAGGTGTTAGCTTTGATGAAATTTGTATCTTATCGAGGACGAATAGATATTTAGGTAGAGTAGCTCAAGAATTGAGGAAGCATAACATCCCTATTAATTTATATTCAGCAGGTGGTTTTTCTGAAAGAAGGGAAATAATAGATTCATTAATGTTTTTAAAATTTTTGGTTAATCCGTATGATGATAATAATTTAGTTGGGCTTTTAAGGTCGCCTTGGTTTCATATTAATGACACTTTATTAGTAAATGCTCTTCAAGGGCGAGCTGAGAGTGTATGGGCAGTGTTAAAAGAAAAGTTAGGTGATGATTTAGTAGTTAAGAAGTTAAAAGAGGTTTTAAATAGTAGTTATAGACTTGGTGTAACCTATGTATTTAAAAATGAATTATTAAACTCAAATTTTATAGATTACTCTTTGGTGTATGACAGCACTGGTAGGAGAGAGTCAAACTTTTGGAAGCTGATTCAAAAACTAGCAGATGCAGAAAGAAAGTCAGGCTTTAATTACATTGATTTTGTTAATAAAATAATTGGTGAGACTGATAGCGAGATATTATCTGAAGAAAGTGATGCTATTGCAGCCTTAGAGCCTAACTGTATTAATTTAATGACAGTCCATGCTTCAAAAGGATTGCAGTACAAGTATGTATTTATTCCTCAGGCCCATAAGAAGCCATCATTACAAATTTCTTCATCAAAAAAAGATCATCTTGTTTTAGATTCTAAACTTGGGAAATGGTCCTTGTATGGTCAATCGGAAGACTCTCTCTTATATCCTAGTTTATCTCATATTGACTACGTTAAAGAGCTTGAAACAAGAGAGTTACTGGAATCTCAAAGACTCTTGTATGTATCTTTAACTAGGTCGTCTGAATGTATTTACTTATCATCTGTTGGAGAGGCAGAGGCCAATTCTTGGGCGTCATTTTTAGATAGTGAAGAACAGGGCCTTAAAACTAAAGAGCACTATAGCTATTATGTAATCAATGACCCAGTGGAGTCGGTGGAAAGTGTTTTAAGTAAAAAATCTAAATCAACCTATAATGAAGAGTTAACTCAGGTAGATAGTTCTAAGCTTTCTCTGGGAAATGTGAAAGCTAAAATATCTGTAAGCGAAGTCTTAGATAAGCAAGTGACTGTTGCAGTTTCTAAAAATGAAGAGGAAATAAAAGATAGTTTTAGTTCTTTAGAAAAATCAAACCAGGGGACTTTACTTCATAAAGTTTTTGAATTGTTAAAGTATCATGAGTTGGACTCTATTAAGGATCTAATTAAAAAGTTATTTCCAGAACACTGTAAGTTAATGGAAGAGGCATTAAACTACATTGTCGAGCTTAAAGAGCCAAATTTATTAAGTTTAATTTTAGATGGTAATGTGGAGTGGGGATTTCAGTTTAATAAAGGCTCTGAGGTTATTGAAGGGCAAGTTGATTTATGGGGTATACAAAATAACGAGGTTTGGATTGTGGATTATAAATCTGGGTCTGAAAAGTATGTTGAAAAAGCATTTAAACAGCTTGAGTACTATTCGCAAGCTATTAAGCCCCTTTGTGAGGGGCTTAAGGTTAACCTATTAGTTGTTTATCCATTATCTAAAAAAGTCTATATTAGAAAAATAGGGCAGTAAGCTATGGCGGCCTAGAATAATAAGCCGAGAGTTAAGGCGACGCCTTGGTTTTTAGCTGAAATGCCATCATTGCCACTGATATCCATAAGTCCCATGCTATAGCCAGCATCGATATTAAAGTTAGTAGACCCACCAAATGTCATTCCCAGTCCAATTCCAGCTAAAATATCAAAGTCTTCAAAGTCTGCAAGTGAGGAGTTTTTAATAGATGAGTTTACTAAAATACTTGGGTCTAAATTACCTCGCATATAAAATCCTGTATTAGATCCTGCCACGTAGTATTTAGCTCCTAAAGCTAAGCTTAGATAATCTTGTTGAAACTCAGCCCCAACAGTGCCCACTCCTTGAGCTTCAAAGTCAGATTTTAGCATAAGATAGTTTATGCCAATCATATATGTTAGACCTTGGCCAAACTCTGCATGGACACCAAGCTTTAATCCTGGCTTAGCGTCAGTATCAAGGTCTCCACCAAGGTTAAAGTAAGTTACTCCTAGGTTTACAGAGGTTTGCATATGATTGATTGGGTTATATAAGTACTTTTCTTTTTTTGGAGTAGTGTTTTTTTCCATGCCAGTGTCAGCAAAAGTATTTAAACTTAAAAATATAGTTAAGAGTATAGCTACTAATTTCATAAAATCCCTCCATTTGAGATTATCAAGTAGCCATAATTTATATTACTAATGAGATTCAGGTCAACTTATGTAAAGTCAACTTATTGAAAGTTAAATTCAGAAG
>CALLBC010000229.1 GCA_938001965.1 uncultured Bdellovibrionales bacterium
AAGGATCAGGAACAATTTTTAATTTTACAGCCTTTGACCAAGTAGATGCTTCAGCCAGTGGTTTGCAGTTGGCTGCCGGTTTACAAGTAAACTTATTATTAGTAAAGCTTGGTGCTGAATACGTAAATGCTTACGGTGCAAATCACCTGAATGCAAAGTTATCCTTATCTTTTTAAAAATACCTAAAAGGCATAAAAGGTACGCCGCCGAGTACCTTTTGGTGCTTTTTGCTTTTAGTGAAAGACTGGCGGTGATGGTTGTGGTCGATCACTAATTATTTTTTCATCTTTAATATCTTCAAGTATCTCTGATGTTTTTATATCTGGAGTTTTAGCTTGTTTGAAAAACTTTTTCTTGAACCATCTAAAAACTTTGAAACTATCTTCTCTGATTTCTAAAAGAGCAGGGAGTATAAATAGTGTTAAAATAGTAGAAAAACTTAAACCCCAAGCCATTGAAAAGGCCAGTGGTTGAGTAAAGCCCGATTCACCACCAAAAGCATAGGCCATGGGGAAAACACCAAATAGTGTTGTAAATGTTGTTAGTAAAATTGCTCGTAATCTTGAGGCGCAAGCATCAATCAGTACATCGCGGTCCATTTTACCTCGTCGTTTTTTAAGCTGATTGATTTGATCAACCATAATGATGGAGGCATTCACCGAGACCCCTATGGTTCCTACAAGTCCCACTAAAGCCATTAAGCCCATTGGTAGGTTGTGCACATAGAGGGCTAAAACAATTCCAACAATGCCAAAAGGGATGGGTAACCCAACTATAAATGGTTGAGCTACAGATTTTAAAATCAAAGCTAAAATAAACATAACACCAAAAATACAAATTAATGCCACTTTTAAAGCCCAGCTTTGGTTACCTTTTTCTTCATCAGAAAGATACTCAAGGCTAAAGTTATATTCGGGATAAGCTTTTTTAAGTGGCTCTATTGTTTTTTTAAGTTCTTTATAGGCCAGATCACGAGTGCTATTTTCAGCCACTTTAAAGTCCATTGTGAATTGGCGCTCACCATTTTTATGAGAAATCTTTTTAAGGTTATTATTTTTGTTCCAGCTTCCTAAAAAAGCTAAAGGTACAGTCACTTGTCTTGGGGTGATAACATCAATTTTATTTAAATCAGCTAGTGTCCATTGAGATTTTTCTTTAAGTTGAGTGTAAATCCAAAGGTTTTCCCCATCAATTCGTGTTTCGATTAAATGATCCGGCGAAAAATAACTTCTAATTTGTCCAGAAAGAGAGGGTGGCGACATTTGATGTAGGCTTAGTTTATCTGGATTTGGTGTAAAAGACCAAGAACTTTGGAAGAGTTCACTGTCAGGGGAGTACTCCTTGATCTCTTTTATGGGTTTTGTGGTGGCTAGGACTTTTTCTTCAAGAGTTTTAAAATCAATTTGGTCTGAGCCACTAATAAATAAGGAAACAATTTGCTTTTTCTCCTCGTCTTGACCTTCGCCTCTTTTAGAGACTTCAATCTTTTCAAAAGTATCAAATTTGTTTTCTTCAATGATCTTTTTTACCATTGGTATAATTCGTTTAATCTGTCTTTGCGGGTAGCTGTCTTTTCTGTTGGGCATAAGTGCGATTTCTACAAATTTAGGATCAGTCCTGAACTTTCCATCGACCCAAATATCTCCAATATTAGTGTAAACATCTGTGATCTCGTCTTTAGATATAAGCATGAGCTTACTTTCCAGTTTTTTTACTTGTTCATAAGTATTTTGTAGTGATGTGGTTTTTTTAAGTGTTGCATTAACAGTTATGTATTCAGGATTGATTTTTAAATTAAAATTCTTTTTGATTTTACTACTGGCAATATAACCGGCTAAACCAACTATACCTATTAAAAAAATGAAAGCCAGGTAACGAAGTTTTAAAGTGTGGCGTAAACATAATTTATATTTTTTAATTAAATAGCCCATGAACTTTTTAGCTCGTGGTGGTTTGGGCGCTTTAGCAAAGTGGGCCAAGTGATTTGGGAGTATAAAAAATGATTCAATCCAGCTAATAAAAAGAGCGGAAATAACAACTATGGGTACTGCATATAAAATAGTGCTAATTTCACTTTTTATAAATATTAGAGGGGCAAAGGCCACAAGGGTAGTTAAGACGGTTCCTGTTACAGGTATAATTAAGGACTTAACAGCGTTATTAGCAGCTTCTTTTGGCTTTTGACCACTTAGTAAATTGTCATTGTATTTTTCCGCTACAATAATGGCATCATCCACCAGTATACCGACCACCAAAATCATGCCAATGATGGATAATAAATCAATATTTAATCCAAAGGCATAAAGAACGCAAAATGTACCTAAGTAGGCTAAAGGAAGGCCAAAGGCTGTCATCACGGCAGTTCGAAAATTTAAAAATAATATTAAAATAAAAAATACTAATATAAATCCAATAATACCATTTTGAGTTAAAACATTAATTTGAGTTTTAATAAATTGTGGGCCGTCCAAGAAAGATTTAATTTTAACTTCATCGGGAGCCTCTTTATTAAAGGCATCAATTTTTTTGTCAACTAAGTTTTTGAGTTTGTAAGAATCGGAGTTTAAGTCCTTTCTTACCCACATACTGAGGCCTTCTTTGCCATTAATATACTTTAAGGTGCTAACTTTTCCAATTTTATAATTAACATTGGCTATGTCCTTTAGCTTTATTTGATAGCCAGCAATATTACCACGAAGAGTTAAGTTTCTAAGACTTTCTAAGTCTTTAACCACATTATTTAGTTTTACTTCAATTTTTTTGTCACCTTGATCAATGACGCCAACAGGAGAAATAACAAGGGCGCTCCTAACTAATTGACGCACTTCTGTTGTTGAGAGGTTGTAGCGATCTAGTTTTTTCTGATCAAACTCAATATAAACATCTCTTTCTTTAAAGGTGTTATAGTTTCTAACAACTCCAGGAGTTTTTAAAAGTTGTTTTTCAAAGAGCTTATAAAACTGTCTGTGTTTGGTGTCGTTTTGACTAAAGCCTTCCACTCCAAGCCAATAAAGAAATGTTTCTTTGACCTCAGCACGTGAAACCTCAATTCCTCTAACATTTTCCGGAAGTCTAGATTTTATGGATTCAATTTGCGCTCGCACTACATCGGCGGCCTGATCCATTTGATTGTAGTCAGATTCGTAAGTGAGTCTAATTTTTGAGCGGCTATTTGAACTTGTAGAAGTGATTTTTTTAACCCCGGCCACATTTTTTAGCGCGTCCTCAATGGGGTAGGTCACATACTTTTCTACTTCGTCAGGGGTTCCTCCAAACAAATTAACCGTGACTTTAACAACCGGAAACTGAAGGGGAGGGATGAGGTCTCTGTTCATCATGGATAAGCAAAATACTCCAGTAAGAATAACAAAGCCTGAAATTAAATTTACAACGAAACTATTTTCTATGAAGTAGTTAAATATTTTTTTCATTTAGTAAGCTCTCCACATAAATTAGTTTCAGGGTTTATAAGTAAGGAAGTTGCAATCTGCCCAAGCAATAAGTTTTTTTGCATATCAATCTGCGAAAGTTCATTGTTCAGTTGGAGGTCACGATATTGAATGTAATCATTAAACTCAATTCGCCCTGACCTTAATAAGCGACGGGCCTCATTAGCCAGTAACTTGTATTTAGTATTTTGTTTTTCAAGCACTGCTAATTGCTGTTCAACTTTTTTGTTTTGCTCTAAGCCATTTTGTAAATCATTTTTTAGTTTTCTTATTTGGTAGGTTCTGTTGTTTTCAGCCTTTTTCCACTTATAATAACTAGCTTTGGATCGCGATTTTAAAGATTTGTCATTAATAGGGATGTTAATATTAAGTCCAACATTAAATCCTTCCAGGTCTTCTGTTCCTCCCAATGTTGTAAACTGGTTGTCATTCTTGGAGCCTTCAACATAAAGCTTTACATCTGGAGCCGTTAAGTTTTTTTGCGAAAGATGGGTTTGTTTGTTAGCTTCGGCACTGAGCTCGTAGAGCTTAGTGTAGGATTCAGACAATGTACTGCCAGTAACATTAACCGCATTAGGTTTAGGTTTTATAATAGCGATGTCTTTAGTTATAGCTTTAGACACTGAATTGGATAATTCTTTTAGGCTATTTTGCATTTGAACTTCAGCTGATAACAAACGTTGTTCATTGCTCAACTTGTCTGCTTGAGCTGCTAGATAGTCAATTTTTCGAGTGAGTTTTTGTTGGTAAGAACGTTTAGTGGTGCCAAATATTTTTTTAGAGCTGGCGTTTAATTCTTTATAAATTTGATAAGCTCTTTGGTCTTTGTAAGCGTTCATAAATAGCGTGACCGCTTGGTTGCACTGGCTCGCTGTTTGAATGGAGTGATTTATTTTTGCTGATGCAATGTTAGCTTTGCTTAGCTTGTTATTGCTTCTTTGATTTAAGCCAAAACCATTGCGCCATAAATCTTGCTCTAGGCGAATGAAATAAGAGTTATCCACTTGTCGGTTATAAAAGCTAGTGGTGGATGGGCTATTAGTTAAGTACTTAGTGCCGCCAACACTAATGCTTGTCCCAGTTGGCAGGTTTTGTGTATAGCTGGCAGAAAGCTCATCTTGACGATCCCAAGTTTTATGAAGCAGTTGATCTTTTTGTTGTGAGCGTGCTGGGTTAATTGAAAGAACCCCATCAAGATTATTGTTCAAGGCTTTACTTTCGCTAATTTGAATTTCTTTATCCAGATCTATGTTTTTTTTGTTTTCGTTATTTTTAAAGTAATCAGTAATGTAACTTTTTAAACTGAGTTGGTCAGGTGTGGCTGCGAATGTTGACATAGTGAATGATAGTAAAATTATAGCTATAATTGTATATATATGCATTCCCAAACCCTTATTGTTTGCAATAACTTAGCAATTTTTGCAGTGTTTACCAGAACATAGCTGGTTTTGAAAAATATCATGTGAGCTAATTGTAAGAATTCTATTAATTATATGAAAAATTAAGGTCAGTGCCAGCCTAAGTGGCCTATATTATTGTAAGTTCTAATGAAATCCAGCCTTCTTAAATTTCTCTTTGTACATATGCCTAAAACGAGTTCGGAGCGGAAGGCCGCAGGCCTGAGCACCGTATGTCTGAGGCTTTAGGCATATGTACAAAGAGAAATTTAAGAGGGCGGGTTCCTCAGGTAGTAGCTTTGTTGCAGGCAGAGAGTTGGGAGCGGAAGGCCGCAGGCCTGAGCACCGTATGTCTGAGGCTTTAGATATACATAATTAAGAAGATGTTAAGAGGGCGGGTTCCTCAGGCAGTAGCTTTGTTGCAAGCAGAGAGTTGGGAGCGGAAGGCCACAGGCCTGAGCACCGTATGTCTGAGGCTTTAGGCATATGTATAAAGAGAAATTTAAGAAGGCGGGTTCTTTAGTCAGGATTAATTTATTTAAGTAAATACTCTGACCAGCTGGGGATTTGAGCTTCAGAAAGCCTAGTGAAACAGGTGGTTCCTGAGGCACTTTTTTCAGTTTTATCAATGGTGGTTATTCGAGCGAGATCATAAATTTTATGTTCTTGGTCTTTACTAAAGTATAAAACCACCTCTGTATTAAGGTTTTTTAAAGTGGCGGCCATTAAGTTTTTAAGTTTATCAATGCCTTCGCCTGTGATGGCGCTGGTGAAGGCTCGGTTTTTTTGTTTAACGCTAAATTGGTTTTCTAAATTTGATTTATCAAGCTTATTAAAAACGTAAATAATAGGTTTGTCGTTCCATTCAAATTGTTCAATGAGTTTATCCACAATTTCAATTTGTTTATTTAGCTGTGGGTTAGACAGGTCCACAACATGGAGCAAAACATCAGCGTCGGCCGACTCTTCTAGTGTGGCTTTAAAGGCTTCGATCAGATGGGTAGGGAGGTTTCTAATAAAACCCACTGTGTCTGTAATTACAACTGGTCCGTGGTTTTCTAAGTGAAGTTTTCTTGTGGCCGGATCAAGGGTTGCAAAGAGTTGATCTTTAGCTAAGAGTTGTGATCCAGTCATTCGATTTAAAAGGGAGCTTTTGCCAGAGTTGGTATAACCGATCATTGAAAAGCTAGGCACTTGATGCTTTTTTCTTTTGTTGCGATGTTGGGCGCGGTGTTTACTTACGTTTTCTAGTTTCTTTTTAATCACTTTTATTCTTTTTTGCACAATACGACGGTCAATCTCTAGTGCGGTTTCACCAGGGCCTCTGGTTCCTATACCGCCACCTTGTCTTGATAAGGACCCAAGCCACGCTCCCACCATTCTAGGGAGTTGGTCGAGCATTTGTGCGAGCTCCACTTGAAGTTTCCCTTCGTAGGTTTGCGCGCGTTGGGCAAAAATATCTAATATTAACTGGGAGCGGTCTAAAACTCGAAGCCCCAATTCTTTTTCAAGGTTTCTCGATTGGATACCTGAGAGAGTGTGGTCAACAATGACTAAGGTTACATCTTGCTCAGTGCAAAGCTCTTTTAGCTCTTGCACTTTGCCTTTACCAATTAAAGTGGCTGCCTGGAATTGATTTAAAGTTTGGGTGATATTGGCCAACACGTCGGCACCGGCAGCAAAAGCCAAGTCTTCAAGCTCCACTAGGCTTTCCTTCATTTCGCTAAAGTTGCCAGACTTTAAACTAACTCCAACAACTATAGCGCGTTCTTCTATTTTTTCTTTATTTGCGGCCATTCTTTTTCGCGGTGGTTTTCTTTGCTCTTTGTTTATAAGCTTGGGCCTCAACAGCAGTAAGTACAATGGTGTTTATGATGTCTTGTACATTACAAGTTCTTTGCATGACGTTGGCAGGCTTATTAATGCCTAATAAAAATGGGCCCATAACTTCACATTCACTGAGTTGTTGAATTAACTTGTAGGCAATATTGCCTGAGTTTAAATCAGGGAACACTAAAATGTTGGCGCCATCTTGAATGTTACAAAACGGAAATATTCGCTCAACAATAGAAGGGTTCACTGCTGTATCAGCTTGCATTTCACCATCAACAATTAGTTTAGGGTTAATTTTAGATACAAGTTTGGCTGCATTTCTCATTTTAGCTGGTGCGCCTTTTTTGCCAGTAAAGTTAGAATAACTAAGCATGGCCACTCTTGGCTCAATATTATAATACTTAGCCACTCGAGACGCAGACAATGCAATGGAGGCAATTTGCTCTTCTGTAGG
>CALLBC010000230.1 GCA_938001965.1 uncultured Bdellovibrionales bacterium
CACTATAAGACATATCCATCCGTTGAACATTATTATATCCATGGAAGCTATCAAGTGTAAAATTTGTAATGGGGTCTCTATAGCCACTTTTAGAAAGGAATGAGTAGCCTTTAAAGATTGAGTAAGCTGCAGCTGCTGAGGCAACCTTGGTGTGTCCCATTTTAACTAACCTCCAGGTTAAGTAGGCTGACATCCAAAAGTGGTAAGGCTTACCGTTGTCGCATGTCACATTCACACTTTTGGGTAGGCCATAAAAATTACCACTACCTCTTGACCAGAAACTAAACAGGGGAGTCCCTTGAGCAATTACAGTTAAAGCCTTTGTTACAGTTGCATTATTCGTGCCTATTAATTCATAGGCTCTCCAGTTATAATTAGCTCCACCGGATGATAGCACTGCTATGACATTCCAGGTGTGCTCCATGGCCTCCTCATCTGATAAGTTTATGGCTTTAAACTCATCAAATAAATTAGAAAATATATCTCCTTCTGGTATGGAATTACTTCTGTAGTGCTTAACTAATTTTAAAGCCAATTTTTTTAATGGTACGATGTAATTTTTTTCGGTATGAACGACTTTCCATTCATTAGGCATAGTGTATCCATATGATTGCTTAACTCGATTTGTTATGTTGAGCATGGCACTTTGGCAATTAGGTAAATGAAGTATATCTAATTTTAACAACAAGGTGCAGGCAAAGCTTCTATTTTTCATATTATTCATATCTTCAACTTCATTTTGCTGTTTTTTAGTATTATATTTGTTTTCAATTTTTTCTTTAATATTGTAAATACTAGCCTGTGAAATCATATCTTCAGGTAAGTCAGTAAGGTTGAAATCTTCCTTCTCGACTTGAGATTTATCGAGTTCATATAAAAGTGCGGCGATCCTATGCCTTTCGTTAGGAAACATACTTTTCTCCCAGCTGTCTGCTGCAACTGAATCTAGTTCATCATCGCTGAAATTAGTTGAATAATACTGGTTATTTATTTGCTTCTTATCCCTTGTAAGCACAGACTCAAACACTACTAATTTATTCATGTCACAAAAACGAGGTAAGTCATTACACTCGCCATTAACTAAAGAATCACGTGCTTCAGTTGTACTCATTTCTTTGTTGAAGCATGAGTCAGTCATGCCTGAGGCTATGCTTCTTTTGCTTTTAGTGCTGCTTTGAGTACAGCCTAAGTTTAGTAAAACAAGTGCAATTATAATTTTTTTCACAATTAAACCCCTAAGGTAAGTAAGTTTAATTCTGATGATATAATAAATGCTTTTGACGTAGTAATTATAGTTTTGATTACGGCCATTAATCAAACTTTGGACTAGGAGTTTAGGTGATCTAGTTAAAGAAAAGATGGATGGGATGGCAGGGGTCGAACCTGCGAATGACGGGATCAAAACCCGTTGCCTTACCACTTGGCTACACCCCAATCAGTTAGAAGAAAAAATTAACGATCTTAGAGCTTTTAAGCAAGTAAAAATATGGGCTTTTGTTAGCCACGGGGCGGCGCGAAACCATAAAAAAAACCTCTTAAGGAGACCAAACCTTAAGAGGGCCATAATAAATTAATTTAGTGTCTGTGGGCTATTCTCCGCCACCACTTTGAAACTTTAAGTCCTCAAGGCTTTCACCCATTGACTTGATTTCGTTCTCGTAGGCGTCAAATATGGCCGTCTCAATCACTGTTCTTGTTTCTTGGTTGAGTGGATGGGCAATATCTTTAAATTGGCCATCTTTCCTTTTTTTGCTCGGCATAGCCACAAATAGACCATTTGTGCCTCTAATAATTTTGAGGTCTCTGACCACAAAGCAGTTCTCTATGGTGATTGTTACATAGGCTTTAAGCCTTTCCTCATTAACTGGGTAAATGCTTACTTCAGTTATATTCATGTCGTTACTCCTTGTTGTACATCGCGTGTGAAGTTCCCTCTTGCTGAATCGCGCTGTTGTTTTGTTTAATTATGTTGCAACTCTACTTTCGGAGAGTAAGACCTAGGACTTAAGACTTTTGTGTTGTTTTTTTCAATTTAAATGGAGTTTATAAAAAACTGTAAAATTCATTTACAAAGTAAAACCCAACATAAACCAATCTGAGACATTAAGGAGAGCTTGCTCGACTGATATACAAAAGCTTATGTTTTCTAGCGCATCTGTCCCCATTGGACAGTGCGATGGAAAGCATAGTTCAAATCTATGTAATTAAGGAGAGCTTGCTCGACTGATATACAAAAGCTTATGTTTTCTAGCGCACCTGTCCCCATTGGACAGAGCGATGGAAAGCATAGTTCAGATCAATTAATTAGGAGAGCTTGCTCGACTGATATAGTTTTTATCTTTAATTGATTAGTTCTTAGGCTTTCGATATATAGCATCATTAAGGAAACAGAATAACTAGAGGAGAGTATTCTATGTTAAAAGCCATAATATATACCCTATTATCACTAATGCTTATTAGCTGTACTGCTAAAAAAGAGGACTCCGCTAAGTGTGAGGCTAAAAAGTATTACGAAACCTATTGGGCATGGCTGATGGAAACTTATCCTACTTGGGCATCGAGTAAAGGTTGGGGCGAGCGCCATAATCGATTTTTTGAAAATACAGTTGAGAACATTAACCGTATTAACGAGGAACAGAAAAAGCAATTAACCAAAGTGCAGAGCATGATGAAGTCACCTCATTGTAAAGGTGAACAGGTGAATCTATCGCTTTTGGAGTACAACCTTAAAAAAAGTATAGCGGGACACAAGTTTGAATCCCACTTAGTGCAATTTGAATCAATGGGGGGGCCACACACTTGGCTTCCTCAACTTCATAAAAGAGTACCACTTAAAACTGTACAAAACTATAAAGACTATCTTGAGCGAATGGAGTTAATCCCTAAGCAATTTGATGATGCTAAAAACTTATCTTTAATTGGTTTAAAAAAGGGAATCACTCCACCACAAGTGACATTCAAAGATTATGAGTCTTCCATGTTAGACTTAGCAAAGGGAAAAGATGAAGATCATCCTTTTTATACTCCATTTAAAAAGATGCCAGACACTATACCTGAAGAGATGCAAAAAGACTTGCAAGTGAAGGCAAAAAATATAATTGCCGCTTCCATAAAGCCGGCATATACAAGGTTGCATAAATTTTGGGTTAATGATTATTACCCAAAACTGAGGAAAACAATATCAGCCCAAGATTTACCTCAGGGCCCAGATTATTATAAGTATCAAATTAAGCGCATGACCACTTTAGATAAAACCGCTAAAGAAATTCATGAAATTGGTTTGTCGGAAGTAAAAAGAATTTTAGCTGAGATGAAGGCCATTAAAGAAAAAGTAAAATTTAAAGGCGATCTACAAGCTTTCTTTAAAGACCTAAGAACAAACCCAAAGTTTTACGCTAAAAACAAGGAAGAGTTATTTAGTAAAGCAGCAATTTCATTAAAAAAGATGGATGGCAAAATGCCTAAGTTGTTTAAAGTTTTGCCAAGGTTGACTTATGGTATCGAGCCCATTCCCGATTATATTGCTGATAAATCCCCAGCGGCTTATTACAACAGTGGAGATATTAAAATTGGAAAAGCTGGTACCTACCAGCTAAATTTATCTAACTTAAAAAGCCGCCCACTTTATAACGTAATTGCCTTATCACTGCATGAAGCTGTGCCAGGTCATCATTTACAAATTGCCTTAGCCCAAGAAATTGAAGGTCTGCCTGAGTTTAGAAAAAGTGGTGGACAAACAGCCTTTGTGGAAGGGTGGGGTTTGTACTCAGAGTCTTTAGGTAAGATGGTGGGAATGTATGATGGCCCCTATGATGACTTTGGCCGCTTAACCTACGAACAGTGGAGGGCCATGCGTTTAGTTGTGGACACTGGAATACATGCTTTTGGTTGGTCTCGTGATAAAGCTATTAATTACATGAAGGCTAATTCTGGCTTGTCAGAAAAAAATATTATCACAGAAGTGGATAGATATATTAACTGGCCAGGCCAAGCCCTTGCTTATAAAATGGGTGAGTTAAAAATTAAAGAATTGCGGGCAAGAGCTAAAAGAGAACTGGGTGAAAAATATGACATAAGAGATTTTCATGATGCTGTTTTAAGAGAAGGTGC
>CALLBC010000231.1 GCA_938001965.1 uncultured Bdellovibrionales bacterium
AATTGATAGTAAATTCGAAAAACGTAGCTATTGGGCTGTTGCACCCAGTGCACTAGGTGATGGAAACCCAGTGGGTAACGCGTACTCGTTTCGTGAAGACAATGGATATGTTTATTTTATATCCGGCAAAGCTCCTTTTAAACTAGCTGTCCGCTGCATAAAGTAGAATTTAATTATATACTTTTAAAAGTGTAATAGTTTTGAACTAGTAAGTGGTAAAAAGACCTAAGACCAAGCAGCCGTTTTTTTATCTAAAGAAATAAAACTATGATCAAAAGCTATTTTATTACAGTGCTCAAAGTCTTTTTCGGTAAGGCCATATTTATTTTGTAAAAGCTCGTACTCATGAGTTAGGTCAATATTAAATATACCTGGGTCATCAGAGCTAATGGTAGTTAACACGCCTTTGTCCATAAGTGTTTTAAAGGGGTGATTGTCTTTATCTTTGATGGCACCAGTTAACCAGTTGCTTGTTGGGCAAAGTTCAAGTGGAATTTTTTTATCTATTAGTTGCTTAATAACGGACTCGTCACGGTAGCACTGAACACCATGGCCAATGCGAGTAGCGCCTAAATGTTCAATGGCCTCTAAGATATATCTAGGGGCGTTTGGCACATCGGACTCACCAGCATGTACGGTAATTCCTAAGCCTGCCTTTTTAGCTCTCATAAAAAAACTAGAAAAGGGTTTGGAGTCAAAGCCTTCTTCGTTATCAGCTAAGTCTAAACCTATAAAAGTGTCTTTATGATCAATGGCAAAGTCAGTCACAGACTCTGCAACATCTAGCGGAGATATTCTTTGGATAATACAAAGTAAACCAACGGCCATATTAAAATCTTTTTCAGCCTTTTTCATGCCACGAACAATGGCTAGGTGAGCTTGTTCAAAATTAATTTTGTCATGTCCCATAACTAAAAAAGTGGGTGCATAACGCAGCTCTAAGATTTTAATACCTTCATTGTGTGCATCTTCACAAATTTCATAAGTGATCTGTTCAATTATATCTTCAGTGTAAAATAGTTTTTGTGTATCTAAGAACTTATTTAATACAGAACCAAGATCTTTCATGGGTTCAGTGATTAAAAAGTTTTTAGCAAATTCCTCATCAGTGTCGGCTTTAAGTCCAATCTTTGGAGCTAAGGCTTTAATAGTGGAGTGTCTCACTGATAATTCAAGGTGACGGTGAAGTTCGATTTTTGGTAATTTTTTTAGGTTCATGCATCGTAGAATATTAAATTAGGCTATAGTTTTCAACCACTAAGACTGATAATACCCTGTGCCGCGAATATTAAATAAAAAGCTAATAATTCATTTAGATAGTTAAATTAAACTATGTTAGATCTTATATAACTCTTAATCGCCCTATAGGAGAAGACTCATGAGCAAACTAGTTCCCTTAAATATTAAAAATCCATTAGCACCAACCCCTTCAAAAAGCTTAATGTTCTCTAAGCCAGTTAAATTAGTTTTTGGAGATGAGGTAGAGTTTTCTGACCCAAAGGCTCTAAGAGCCATGGTAGCACTGATGGATATGCAGGCGACCATTGGTGGAGCAGCCTCTCATTGGGGGGGGCCCTCGGCCTTTTCAGAGTTAGTTTCCGCAATTTATGGTGTAGCCTTTCACAATGGTCAAAAACTGGGGCAAGATTGGTTTGAAAGCTTTCATTTAGTTAATGATGCTGGTCACTGTGAAAACGTTTTTTATGCTTTAAAGGCTAATTATGGTTTTGCAGATTTAAATATTCAAAGTCTTAAGGGCTTTCGCTCAATTAAAAGCCCACTCACTGGGCACGGAGAGTCTCATTTGTTTCCGCAGGGTGTGTATTTAAGTAATGGTCCATTGGGCTCTAGTATTTCACAGGCACAAGGTCTAGCTTTAGCTGATGGTTTATCGGGCAAAGATAGAGTGACGGTAACAACAATTTCTGATGGGGCCTCCATGGAAGGTGAGGCTAAGGAAGCCTTTGCTGCTATCCCAGGCTTAGCAGCTAAAGGTCAGATGGCTCCATTCATAATGGTTATTAGTGATAACAATACAAAACTATCTGGGCGCATTGATGAGCAAAGCTTTTCCATGAAAAACACATTTGGCTCATTGAAAGAATTGGGCTGGGATGTGATGGAGTTAAAAGAGGGGCATGATTTACAAAAATGTGTGAGCATGTTTGAGTCTGCTGTTTCTAAAGTTAAAAAAGATCCAACAAAGCCCATTGCCATTTGGGCACACACGATTAAAGGTTACGGAGTAGAAAGCACTGAAAAAGCGGCCTCAGGTGGTCACGGTTTTCCATTAAAAAAAGCTGATGACCTAAAAGATTTTATTAAAGAAATTTATAAAGGTGAAGAGGTGCCAAAAGAGTTTACTGATTGGCAAACTGAGTTGGTAGAGTTACAAAACTCTAAAACTAAAAGTACCAGCACTGTTAAAAAAGAAAAGGTTCAAGTGGGTGTGGCTAATGCACTCATTAATAAACGAAAAGATGGTTTACCTATTGTATCTGTAACTAGTGATTTGCCGGGATCAACTGGGCTAGCCGCCTTTCAAAAAGCTTACCCTGATAGCTTTATTGATGTTGGAGTGGCGGAGTCTAATATGGTGAGTGTGGCCGCCGGACTTTCTAAGTCGGGCTTTATTCCTGTTGTGGATACCTTTTCACAGTTTGGTGTTACTAAAGGTGCATTGCCATTTTTAATGGCTAACTTATCGCAAGCACCCATGATTGCTGTTTTTTCACATGCTGGATTTCAAGATGCAGCAGATGGTGCCAGTCACCAGGCTTTAAATTACTTTTCAATGACGTGTTCATTGCCTAACACAGAGGTTTATTGCTTAGCTACTAGCTCTGATGCTGAGCAGTTAATTTCACAAGCTGTGGACAAGTTTAGTGAGGATCGCAAAAGTGGTAAAACTCCTAAAACTTATATTTTCTTTTTAGGTCGTGAAACTTTTGTACCTTCTGTAGATGATAAGCCTGTTAAATTAGGTAGCTCACATGTTGTTTGGGATAATTCAGACAAATTCGATAAGTCAGTCACTATTGTTGCTGCTGGGCCATTACTGCATCAGGCATTAACGGCTCAGGTGGAGTTAGCTAAAAAGTCTGTTGGTTCAATTGTTGTTAACCCATTAATTATTAATGACCCAGACGTAAAACTTTTAAAAGAGTCATTAGTTAAAACTAACGGAAACTTAATTACAGTTGAAGATCATCAAGTGAATGGCGGAATGGGTGCCGGAGTTTGTCATGCTCTCGCTCGTGAGGGAGTTAATTTTAAAATTAAGTCCTTAGGTGTGGATGGGCAATATGGGCAAAGTGCCTACAGTGCTATTGAATTATACTCTAAACATAAAATGGACTCAGCAAGCATTATAGAAACTGCACAATCAATGGTTTAATTTGAAAATTAAATACCAGTATGAAGATGAAATTTTTTATTTGGAAAAGTATTAATTTTTGCCCAGAGAGGTGGGCTGAATATTAGTGAAAGTGTAATTAGTAAATACTTCATATAAATAAAATTGTATGTGATTTTATTTATAATTCAATCGTATTAACTTTTTCCTTGGTCTTTAATCTGTTCAGTAGTTTTATCAGCGGTGTTAGTTACGTCGATCTCTTCATCAGCACTAATTCCTTTTTTGAAACCACGAATAGCCTTACCTAAAGACTTTCCAATCTCTGGGATTCTTTTAGGGCCAAATACAATTAAAACAATAGCTGCTACGATTAAAATTTGCCAAAATGATGGGCTCATAAATATCCTTTGTTATAATATATTATCGTCATAATAACGTTAATATATAAGAAATATTAATATAACATAGTCCAAAGGTCTAGCTTATTCATTGGGTACAAATTTTTGCAAGAATGAGAACTCTTTGGCAGACAAACTTACGTCGAGCTTCGCGTACATAAGAGCAAGAGGAAAATATTTTTTTTGTGTGAAAACCTGCTGCTTTTCTTTTGGAGCTTTAATAATGTCTGGTAGCTCAGTTTGCTGCTGTAGGGCACGACAACAAAGTGTTTGTTCGTAATTAAACATGCCTAACTCATCCCTCATTAGACGTTTTAACTTTTTATCTTCAAGAAGCTGCTTACTTTTACAAGGTGCATAAGTGCTAGTGCTAATTTGGCTTCGGTAATAGGCCCAAATCAAGAAAGAAAATAGTTGAGTTGGAGATTTATGGTTTAATACTTCTGGTTTTTCTCTCATGCGATGAATAAATTCATTGTTATCTAGGGCTTCATTTATTAATGGGGCAATATATTTAAGTATGCCAAGGTCTTTAGCTTCTAAAAATGCAGCAGACGGGTTTTTTAGTTTTAAAAATTTAAGAAACTCTTCGCGACGTCTTGGTAAGACAGCAGACTCAATCACTTGTGCATTTTCGCAAATAACCTTTCTAAAGTTAGGCTCAATAGAAAAATTTAATTTATGTGACAAGCGTATGGCCCTAAATATACGTACAGAGTCTTCTTCAATTCTAGTCTTTGGATCGCCAATAATTCTAATCACTCTATTTTTTAAGTCATCTAACCCATTACAATAATCAATGACTTCTCCATTTGAAGGATCATAAAATAAGGCGTTCACTGTAAAGTCTCTACGTTTTGCATCTTCTTCGGGGGACCCAAAATAGTTATCACCAACTTTAATGGGCTCGCCATCTAAGTCTAACTCTTCAATATCGTTTTCATTTTTATTTCTTCTAAATGTGGCCACTTCTATTTGTAGCTCGCCTCGCTTTACGAGCACTAAGCGAAAGCGTCGGCCAATAATAAATGCATTAGAAATATTTTTTTTAATTTGGCGTGGCCTTGCATTAGTAACTAAGTCAAAGTCTTTGGGGATGATACCCACGAGTAAGTCTCTGACACAACCACCAACAATATAGGCGGTAAATCCCTTTTTTTGCATAGTTTCAACAACTTTTAGTGCGTGGTGGTTGATCCACTTTGGGGCGAGGCTAGGAGTTTCTGCAGAAGTCATAATAGAATCTAATAATGACATTGTTCGGCTCTGATGGCAAAGTCCTTTATGAATAGAAATCTTATTTGTGAGGGATTATGGATTATTTACAAAACTTTCATTATAAAGTTTCTGGTAATTTTAGCTCAAAGAACTATTTAGTCTTTTTGCATGGTTTAATGGGCTCTGGTGTGAACTGGAACAGAATAGCTAAGGCCTTTGATGGCGAAGCGCAAATTCTAACTTTTGATCAGCGTGGGCATGGTCGCTCTTTTAAACCTAAAAGCGGTTATGATCCAAATGACTATGCGGAAGATTTAAAAAAAATTATTGATGAATTGGGTTGGGATAAAATTAACTTAGTGGGTCACTCCATGGGGGGGCGCAATGCACTGACTTTTGCTGGTAAATACCCAGAAAGTGTTAATCAGCTTGTCATTGAGGATATCAGCCCAAGTATAAAGTTGTCCTCAATAGATAGTATGAAGACGCTGATTAACAGTGTGCCAGTGCCGTTTACATCAAAAAAAGCGGCTTCAGAATTTTTTAATTCAGACTTTTTAAATCAGTTTAAAGATAAAAAGCGTGGCCAAGCTGTAGCTCAATTTTTTAATATGAATATGATTGAAAAATCATCTGGGGCTGCTGATTGGAGATTTTTTAAACAGGGTATATTGGACAGTTTAGAACTAGGTAGAAGGCAAGATGCTTGGCCAATTGTGAGTGAGCTAGAAGCTGAAACCATGTTTATTTATGGTGATCAGTCAGGGGAGTTAAGTGATGAAGACTTAACGAAATTGTCTGAATTAGAGCATATAAAGACTCGCTGCATCAAGGATTCCGGTCATTGGGTCCACTTTGAGCAAGCTGAGGAGTTTATAAAAGTTTTAAAAGAGTTCTTTGCATATTAGGTCATACTTGCATATTAATAGCCTCTGATAAGGGGCCTTATTAAAGGTCGCCATGAACAACTGAGAGTCAATTAGTGAAATTTGATGAATTTAAATTTGAAAAAGTAATTAGCGATAATATTAATGAAAAAGGTTTTACAGACTGTACCCCAATTCAGTCAGCCTCAATTCCAAGTATTTTAAATGGTTCAGACCTATCAGGGCTTGCCCAAACAGGAACAGGTAAAACAGCCGCCTATTTATTGCCACTTATAGATAGAATTTTAAAGTCTAAAATAGATACTAAGCCTGAAGGTTTTACGGACAAAGAGTGGGCCTTAAGACGCTTTGAAGATTGGGGTCCTAATAGTTTTGTATTAGTGCTTGTGCCAACAAGAGAGTTGGCAGATCAAGTTCAAAATTTTTGCCAAGAGATTATTGGTTCCACGGATTTAAATTCTGTTAAGGTTTACGGTGGTGAGTCTTATGACAAGCAAATTAATGCAATTAAATCCGGTGTGCAGTTTATTTTTGCAACGCCAGGGCGACTCATTGATTTATACAAAAAAGAAAAGATTATTGATTTTAAACAAGTAAAAGCCATTATTTTTGATGAAGCCGATAGAATGTTTGATATGGGTTTCAAAGACGATATGAAATACATTTTAAATCGTTCGCCTAAAGATAGGCAGTTTTTAATTTTTAGTGCCACATTAAATTTTGATGTTTTAAACGTGGCTTACTCTCATGGTGCCAGTCCAATCGAAGTTGATGTGAGTAGAGACTCACTAACAACTGATAATGTAACTGATGGTATTTATCATATTGGTCGTGATGAAAAACCGCAGTATTTGGCTTCACTTTTGAAAAAAGAAAAACCAAGACAGGCTGTAGTATTTAGTAATTTTAAAATTCAAGTTGAAAAAATAACTCAGTTCCTGCAAAGTAACGGTGTGCAAGCCATGGGAATTTCCAGTCTTTTGACTCAAGCTCAAAGGCAGAGAGTTATTGATAAGTTAAAATCTAAAGAAGAAAACTATATTTTAGTAGCAACCGATGTTGCTGCCCGTGGCTTAGATATTAAAGAAGTGGATATGGTAATTAATTACGAATTACCTGATGATGCTGAAAATTATGTGCATAGAATTGGTCGTACAGGCCGAGCTGGAGCTAAGGGTGTTGCTTATAGCTTAGTCTGTGAGTCAGACGTAGAAGCGCTCACTCGTATTCAGAATTACCTTGATAAAAAACTTTCCATTGAATGGATGGAAGAGGGTGATCTAGTCTCAACTGATGATTTAAAGCCAATGCCTAGAAGTGTTAGGTCTAAAAACTTTAAAGCTGGAGATAAAAATACGGGTAGCCGAACACGTAAACCAAGACAGGGTGGGAAACGCTCTGATGGTGGCGGAAAGCGCGCCGACGGAAAGGGTCCTAGAAGAAAACCACGCAAAGAAAAACCAGGCCATTCTGAAGCTAAGTCAGAACATAAATCAGCTGACTCTGGGGCTAAGCCGAAAAAAACTTATAAAAGTAAAAATACACAGGATAGCAAAGACAAAAAATACAACAGAAGTAAAAAAGTAAAAGCTAAAAAGAAGCATCGCCCGTCAAATAAAGATCCTAAGTACAAAAAGGTTTACGGCAGTAAAACTGGTGCTACTCAAAGTAGTAAAGGTGTTGGCGGTAAATTTAAAAGCTTACTTAGAAAGTTATTCGATTAAACAAATATAATAATCTAATCATAACTTAAGAAATAGAGCCTAAATTATAACCAACTAAAATTTCTAAAAATATTATTGCAAGATTTTACAATTGTTGAAAAATTAGACTTATTTCCACGGCAAGTTAGGATAACTGCTCTTTTATTTTTCATAACAATCACTTGGCGAAGTTGCTTGTTAGAATTTTTATTTGATAGATCTAGTAAATAGGCATTTCGCTTATTGATTCGAATTTTTTTACTATTTAAAATAGAAAAGCCAAACCTTAAGTAATCTTTTTTCCAGCTTTTAATGTACTTTTTTAATCTTTTTGGTTTTTCAAGTTCGTCCACTCGCACTGTGAGTGCAGCTCGCTGTTCGCTATTAATTTTTGGAGACTTATAAATAGTGAGTACATTTGGATTTTCAAATGGAGCTCCAGTATGCTCCCAAAGAGTATTTTCAGCATGAATTCTAAACCCATGAGTAGACATAAAAAGTCCACGCTTTTGGTTAACGATCATAGAGCTGGATGTGGCAGGCAGAGGTGCTGCTTGTAAGTGAATGCCTATGAATAGAATAATTAATGTGCTGAGAGCCTTCATAGGACTATAATAGGCGACATCTAAGGGCGCTGTATATTAAATTTATGTAATTTATTATAAAAGATTTATACCCAAGCCTAAGGTCTTGTTACTCTTCAGTGTCTTGGCAATAGTTATCCACGTCAAAGCCGGCAAGGTTTCCTACGTAGTCCTGATAGGCCCTTTGATCAAATGAACCATCTTCAGAGTTTATAAACTGCTTTCTCGTATCCGGGTAATAGTTATTAATACAATACTTATATAAATTTAAGCTATTATGATCATCCAGCTTAGCAGCATCAAGAATTTGGCAGTCCTTTACATATTTAGGTTTAGGCTTACAGCTGTTATTTATGATTGTGCATTGATATTCATGGAGTGTATCAGGGTTTTGAGTTCTAAGTGTACTTTCAATGAGTGTTTTACATTGATTTTCAGTAAATGTATTTAAATAAACTACCTCACTAATAATTAATTCTTCTCCATTATTATTCTGTGAGTCGCTTTCTTGATAAACACGAATTTCACTTTTAACATCTTTAAAGGTATTTGTTTTTCTAAAATAAAATTCGCAAGAGCTTTGTGCAGGCAAAATACTATAAGTTCCCTCTTGGCCACTAACTTTACAAGTTCCTTTGTCTTTTGAAAGCACAATATTGCCGGAAGAAACAATTTTGTATTTGATGTTAGCTTTTTCATATCTGTTGTTAAGTGTAACAACTTGATAGTTTGTATCTGTTGGGAAGTAAGTTCTTAGACTACTTAAATATACTTTTTCATTACTATCATAGTTTAAATAATCACTGGCAATATTTCTATTTATTGAGTTTGTAGCACAAGCAGTAATAAATAAAAAAAGAAATGAAAGTAGAATTAAGCCCCTAAGCATTTAGGTTCCTTTAAATCAAGTTTGAATAAATTTTTATCTCTAGTAAAAACAATATACCTAGAGTTGGGGTCAACTGTAGGTTGTGTGTCAGCGTGCTTGTTAAATGTGAGTCTCGTTTTACAGCTGCCATCTTTTTTCATGGTGTAGAGCTGAAAATTTTTATGGTTTTCCCCGGTTGCACTAAAATACAAAAACTCACCATTAGAATGCCACTTCGGGTTTACATGATAGTAAGGTCCATAGCTAATTTCTTTTTTAGTTTTTCCATAACGTTCTCCAAACATAATTTGTGAGTACTTCGAGTTAAGGCCATACCTCACCCATACATACTCTCTAGAGTTTGGAGAATACTGGGCTTCATCATCCATGTATTCGCTAAAGGTAATTCTAACAGGGGAGTTTGGTAAGTTGGGCCTATAGCTATATATTTCTAAGTTTCCATCACGAACGGATGTGAAAAGGCGTTGATTCTTAAATTTATGTTGTGAGGCATTCTTATCTAAAAATGGGTTGTTAGTGAGTCTTATGAATTGATCAGTTAATAAGTGCTTTTTATAAAGTTCAAATGGTTGTAAATCAGAACCGCTATGAGCTTTAATGGAGGCGACTCCTCGCTCAGTCACTTGATTCATAGACTGTAGCCTATTGTAGATAAACAGAGGGTTTTCTTTAATTTCATCTGTGGTACTGGCAAATATTATTGAGCGACCACCATCACTGTAGATAGGAGAATCAGCCTTGCCATCTTGATAAGTCACTCTGTTGGCTTGCAATGTGTCCAGGTTTAGTTGGTAAACTTGTGGATTAGTATGTTGATATCTGTTTTTACTAATAAAAGTAATGTTATC
>CALLBC010000232.1 GCA_938001965.1 uncultured Bdellovibrionales bacterium
AAATTAGCTGTATTTGTTATTCTTTTAGTGGCGGCAGTGTCTGCGGTTGGAACTTTTTATGAGTCAGCAACCAATGAAGCCTATTATGCGCAAAAATTAATCTTTAAGTCGCCTTACATGTATTTTGCTTTAATTTTACTAATTATAAACTTAACTGCAGTGATGGTTGATCGTTGGCCGTGGAAGGTTAGGCACACAGGATTTGTCTGTGCTCATATTGGTATTATTGTTATTTTGTTTGGCTCATGGGTGACGCAAAAGTTTGGTATTGATGGCTCAATGTCAATTGATATTGGTGGCAAGAGTCGATCAGTGGTTTTGCCAGATAGGCAGCTAAATCTTTATGCTTATGATGACTCTCTTAGGCCTAAAAAACTAGGTGAGTTAGCCACTGATTTTCTTGTTACCATGCCTGATGCTGATGAGGCCTTATTTGATATTGAGGGGAAGCCCTTAACAATAAAAAAATATTTTCATTTTGCTGAGCGCGATGAGAAGATAGTAAAATCTAATAACGTATCTGACGGTTCCGCAATCCGCTTTTTGTTAAGCAACGATAATGTGAGTGTGTCGGAGTGGATGTTTATTTCTAAAGCTAAAAAAGACCATGCAATAAATTTAGGGCCGGCTAAAGTGGTTTGGGACTATGGCACATTTAAATATAGCTCTGGAAATGTAATTCACTTATCGCCAAAGGGTGATAAATTATCCTACAAGATTTACTCTAAAAAAGCCGGTGGTCTTTCAAAAGAAGGGGTTACTGAGCCTGGGTCAATCATAGAAACTGGCTGGATGGGTTTGGAGCTTAGAATTTTTAACTACTATAAAAACTCAACTAAAAAGATCACTTATCAAAAGAAAGATAGGTTTTCAAAAGTAACACATTCAGCGATTCAGGTGAATTTTGATAACAAAGATTACTGGTTGGGCCTCAACTCAATCATTCGATTTTATACTAAAAATAAGGCCTATATTTTATCTTATGGCCAAAAACAAATCCGTTTAGACTTCGATGTTTTTTTAAAGAAATTCATTATGGATAAGTACCAAGGAACAGGCAGGGCTTCTTCTTATGCCTCAGATGTTTATGTAAATGGTTTGGGTGACATTAATATTTCAATGAATGAGCCTTTAAAGCATAAGGGGTTAACCTTTTATCAATCCAGTTTTATTCCTGATGAGCAGGGTAAAACAATAGCGTCAGTTTTGTCTGTAAACCAAGATCCTGGGCGCTGGTGGAAGTATATTGGTTGCATAATTATGGTTTTTGGAATGTGCCACTTGTTTTATTACAAAAAATATATGGCAAGACGAAAGAAAAAGGGGAAAGCTTAATATGGGAAACCTATTTAAAGTTTTGTTAATGTTTGTATTTTTAGTGCCTGTGACTTCCTGGGGGTTGTCTGGTGAAGGTTATAAGGCGTTAAGGGCGTTGCCAGTTCAAGATGGTGGGCGCATTAAACCTCTTGATACATTTGCTCTTGAGTCACTCCAGTTAATATATGGTAAGTCCAAGTTTGAGGGTAAAAACCCTGTTGAAATATTTATGACCTGGGTTTTAGCTCCAGAAGAGTGGCGTAGTAAAAAAATGTTTTTAATTCGTCATAGTGGTTTGCGTGAGGGGTTAAAGCTTGAAAATGAGAGACTTCTTTATTCCCTTGATGAGCTTTTAGATAACGACCGTTTGGGTTTATCTATTAACACTTTAAGAGGGAAGCTTGGTAAAGAAGAGAAGCTTGATTCCTATTTTCAGGCTGTTCAAAAAATGGCCAACCAAATACAAAGGTTTCATGCCATTGCCGGTGGAGCCGATGTTCGTGTGGCTCCATCTAAGAGTGGAGACTCTAAGTGGGATTCTATTAAAGCTCTAACTGGTGAGAAAAAAGAAAAGTTTGGAGCTATAATTTCTGGTTTTGCCTCTGAACTAAAGTTGTCCTCGAGCGATAAAAGCACTGGCTTAAAATCAGCTGTGGAAGAGTACATTGCCACTGTTAAAGCAGACTCAGGGGCTGAGTTTGCGCCCTTTAGCCGTTTATCTTCTGAGGTCCATTACAATAAGTTTAAACCATTTATGTGGTCCTTTATCTTCTATTTAATATGTGTATTTTTAGTTCTTCTGCATTATGCATTTAGAAAGCCATTGTTAACCACTTTAATATGGGCATCTGTAATTATTGGCTTTATTTTGCATACCTATGGCATTGGTTTAAGAGTTTTTATTTCTAATCGTCCACCTGTTTCCAATATGTTTGAAACGGTTATTTGGGTGCCATGGATTGCCATAATTAGCGCCATGATTATTGAAGTAAAGTATAAAAGTAAAACTGTATTGATGGGGGCCAGTTTAGTGGGGGTGATATGCTTAATGCTCACGCACCTGGCTCCAACAATTTTAGATGCCTCATTTTCGCCACTTGAGCCAGTTCTAAAGGATAATTTTTGGTTACTAACCCATGTGATTATTATTGTGTCTAGCTATGGTCCTTACTTTTTGGCATTTTTATTGGGTGATGTGGCGCTTGTTTACTATTTAATAGACGAGAATAAATATAAGTCTAAACTTAAGGATATGGCGCAAATCATGTACCGCTGTATTCAAGTGGGCTCGGTACTTTTAATTGCCGGTACAATTTTAGGTGGAGTATGGGCAGATTATTCTTGGGGAAGATTTTGGGGTTGGGACCCTAAAGAGACTTGGGCCTTCATTGCTTTTATGGGTTATATCGCGGTCTTACACGCAAAACTTGTGGGATGGGTTAAAGATTTTGGGATGGCTGTGAGTTCAGTGGCTGCCTTTTCTTTAGTCATAATGGCTTGGTACGGAGTGAATTATGTTTTAGGTGCTGGGTTACATTCCTACGGGTTTGGGGCCGGCGGCCTTGAGTATGTCGCCACATTTGTAGGTGTTCACTTCTTGTTTATTGGTTATGTAATGCTAATGAGAAAGGCAAAACTAAACACAAAGTAGTACCTCAGCTTCATATAAAGCCAAAGAATTCACTAAATACTGAAATGCAATTGGCCTTAGTTATGTATTAGTTACAAAACATCCAAAGATGTATGCCGGCTTTATCAGCATAATTCACCTAAAGTTAATTTAACACACTACGTAAGGTTGTTTCATTTTCCTTATAAGTATGGACAACTTAACCCATTGGTTTTAATAATAAAAAACACTATTGAAAACAAATTGAAAGTCACTTGGGAATACTAAGTGATGTTTTTACATTTATGTAAAATTAATTATAGGTTCGTTATGAAAAAACATATTACTGCTGCGTTTGTCGGGCTTGCTATATTAGGTGGACTGTCTACCTATATATACATTTTAACTAATAACAAAATTGTTTTTGGTTATAATGTTGGTTACCAGCCAACTCAACCCATTCCTTTTTCACATAAAAAACATACAGGTGAGTACAAGATTGATTGTACCTTCTGTCATACTGGTGCTGATAGCACTCGTCATGCAACTGTTCCAAGTTTAAATATTTGTATGAACTGTCATATGACTGTGCAAGCCATCGGTGAAGACGGTACACCAAGCCCGCATATCCAAAAGCTCCAACAGGCTTTTTATGATAATAAACCCATCGAGTGGGAAAAGGTTCACTTATTACCTGATCACGTAAAGTTTAATCACTCAGCTCATGTCCAAGCGGGTAAAAGCTGTAACGAGTGTCACGGTGATGTGGAAAATATGGAAGAAGTTTATCAATGGTCGAGTCTGTCCATGGGTTTCTGTGTTAACTGTCATAGAAAACCAGAGAACAAAGCACCTCTTAACTGTTCAACGTGTCATTATTAGGGAGCAATATCATTATGGATAAAACAACAAACTCAAATAGTAAATATTGGCAAAGTTTAGAACAGTGGCGTAATGACCCTGAGTTTCAAAGTTTAGTTAGTTCAGAGTTCATGTCCAGTCCCATTTCTGAAGGGGCAAATGTTACTCCTGAAGATGGGCCAGCTAGGCGTTCATTTTTAAAGTTAATGGGCGCAAGTATGGCCCTCACAACTTTTGGTTGTGTAAGGCGACCAGCACAAAAGATTGTTCCTTATGTAAACAGACCTCAAGAAGTAACTCCAGGTATTGCTAACTACTACGCATCTTCCTTTGCTGACGGAACTGAAGGCTTTGGAACCGTTGTTACTACACGTGAAGGTCGACCAATTAAAATTGAAGGTAACCCTAGTGACCCACTAAACAATGGTGGAATGTCTGCAAGAGCACATTCTCATGTATTAAGCCTATATGATCCAGACCGTGCAACAGCACCAAAAAAGAACTTACTAAATGAAAAAAGAACAAACAAAGATACAGTTTCAACCTCTTGGGCCAAAGTAGATAAAGAAATTTTAGCGGCTCTTAAAAAAGGTGGAGTGGCTGTGTTAACGGGCAGTCAAACCTCTCCTTCTTTGAATTCATTACTTGGTAAGTTTAGGTCAGTATTTTCTGCAAAACACTATATTTGGGATAGTTCTAATTATGGCCATGTTATTGAAGGGCAAAAAGCCTGTTATGGCACTTCTGTTCTACCAAGACTAAGAATTGATCGTGCCCAATTTATCTTAACTATTGATACTGATATTTTAGGTACTTATTTAGCTCCAACTTCACACACAGCAGACTTTGCCGTTGGTAGAAAAAAGCTTAATGATGATATGAATAAACTAACTTCTTTTGAATCATTAATGAGCTTAACAGGTACTAATGCGGATGAGCGCTATGTAATTAGTGCTGCTGATCAGGTTCCATTGGCATTGGCATTAGTTCATGAAGTGGTTTATGGCTTAGGCTACGGAAAGGGCTATGATGGTTTAAAATCTATAACTTCTCCTCATCACTCTGCAATGATGGGTAAAGTGGGTGAAGGAATCAAGCAAGCGGCTAAAGACCTTGTAGAGTATCGCGGTAAATCACTTGTGGTTGCTGGTGGTGAGTCAACTCAAGGTCCAAATGCTAAGGCCCTACAAGTTGCTGTAAACTTATTAAACTCAATTTTAGGAAATGATGGCCGTACTGTAGATTACAAGTATTCGCACAATAATGTAATGGGTACAGAGTCTCACATGAAAAGCTTAGTTCGCTCAATGAATGCTGGTGAAGTTAAGACTTTAATCATTCAAGGTGTAAACCCTGTTTACTCTTGGAGTGGAGACTTTAGAGCTGCCACTGCAAATGTTGAAACCGTGATATATGTTGGTGACCGCAATGATGAGACCGGTTCAATCGCTCATTACTTATTAACGGAATCTCACCCACTAGAGGCTTGGGGTGATTTAGAAATAACTAAAGGTGTATTTAGTGTTCAACAGCCAACTATTCGTCCTTTATATGACTCCAGGTCTTTTGCTGACACTTTAGTGGCTTGGTTAAATAAGTCTGGGTCTGATTTTAATTATAAAAATGCACATAGCTATATAAAGTCTTATTGGGCTAAAAACTTCACAGGAGCTTCTTGGAGTAAGGTTTTACAAAACGGTGTTTATGACACTTCAAGCTCAGAAAGAAATGTATCTTTTGGTGGTCGAAGCTTTAATTCATCAGCCTTAAGCGAATTAAAAAACTTAAATAAAGGGTCTGATTTAGAGTTAGTGCTGTATTCAACGGTTGGGCTACGTGACGGAAGCATGAGTAATGTTTCTTGGTTACAAGAATTTCCTGATCCAGTAACTAAGATTTGCTGGGATAACTACGCCACAGTATCCATGTCCTTTGCTGATAAACATAAGTTGCATGAAGGTGACATAGTTTCTTTAACTGTTGGTAATAAAAACTTAAAGGTTCCTGTTCATGTTCAGCCAGGGCAAAGCTCTTCAGTTGTTGGGCTTGCATTAGGTTACGGTAGAACACTAGCCGGTGAAGTTGGAAATAATGTTGGGGTGAGAGCTCTTGATTTATCTGACGGTCACTTGTCAGGAATTCCAGTGACTTTAAAAAAGACGGGCAAAAAGTCTGAGCTTGCCAATGTTCAAGGGCATCACTCGATGGAAGGGCGTCAAATTGTGGTGGATGCCACATTAAGTGATTACCAAAAAAATCCAGAGGCTAACATCCATAGGCACAAGATTATTACTTTATGGAGTAAGCATAAATACACAGGTAGAAAATGGGGTTTATCAGTAGATTTAAATGCATGTACTGGTTGTGGCTCATGTATTATTGCTTGTCAGTCAGAAAACAACACTCCTACTGTTGGTAAAAAATATATTTTGAAAGGTCGTGAAATGAGCTGGATGAGAATCGACAGATATTATGTTGGTGACCCAGAAAGTCCAGCTGCGGTTCACATGCCAGTAATGTGTATGCATTGTGATAACGCTCCTTGTGAGACTGTTTGTCCAGTGGCAGCTACAGTTCATAGTGATGAAGGTACAAACGATATGATTTATAATCGTTGTGTTGGAACTAGGTACTGTGCCAATAACTGTCCATATAAAGTGAGACGTTTTAACTGGTTTAGTTACACACAAGTGAAGTCACCATTACAAATGGCTATGAACCCAGAGGTTTCAGTTAGAAGTCGTGGTGTGATGGAAAAATGTACTTTCTGTAGTCACCGAATTAAAGAAAAGGATTTAGAGCAAAAAGTAGCAGGTGAGAGTTATAAAGATGGCGACATCTTAACAGCCTGTCAGCAGTCTTGCCCGGCAAAAGCACTTACTTTTGGGGATATGAATGATCCTGATTCAGAATTGAGTAAAGCTTTTGCTGAAAAACGTACTTATCAGTTGTTGGAAGAGTTAAATAATACTCCAGCTGTGAGGTACAGAACTAAAATTAGAAATGTTGCCAAACTTAAAAAAGATAAGCATCAAGGTGGGGGGCACTAATGTTAAAACGTCGACCATTAGTTACAGGGGACAAAACTTACAAAGATGTTACAGAAGACATATGTGAGTTAATTGAACGCCCGCCAGGTATCCATTTTATGGGTCTGTTTTTGAGTGTTCAGGTTTTATTTATATTTTACATCGTAGTTTTAGCCTGCATTGTTACAACAGGTATGGGGCTTATGGGTGTAAACAGCCCAGTAGGTTGGGGAACGGATATTATTACTTTCGTTTTCTGGATTGGTATTGGTCACGCCGGTACATTGATCTCAGCAGTTTTATTTTTATTTAGACAAAAATGGCGAACCTCCATTGCAAGAACTGCCGAGGCTATGACCGTATTTGCGGTTATGACTGCCGGTCTCTTTCCGGTGTTACATACAGGTCGTCCTTGGTTGGCTTATTGGTTGTTACCATACCCGAATCAACGTGGTCCATTATGGGTAAACTTTAGATCACCTCTAATTTGGGATGTATTTGCCGTGTCAACATATGCAACAGTATCCATTGTTTTTTGGTATGTTGGATTAATCCCAGATTTTGCAACAGTTAGAGATAGAGCTAAAAACAAATGGCGTAAAAAAATATATGGAGCCTTATCTTTAGGTTGGCGTGGTTCAGCCAGAGACTGGAACCATTACGAAATGGTTTATATGTTGTTGGCTGGTCTTTCAACACCACTAGTTTTATCCGTGCATAGTATTGTATCCTTTGACTTTGCCGTTGCCCAGTTACCTGGTTGGCATACGACGATCTTCCCGCCATACTTTGTGGCCGGTGCCATTTTCTCAGGTTTTGCAATGGTGATCACACTAATGTGTATTGTTCGTCATTTAGTTCCTAAGTTTAAAGACTATATTACTTTAGATCATATGGAGGTAATGAATAAAATCATTATGACCACTGGTCTTATTGTTGGTTATGCTTATGGGTCTGAGTTCTTCATTGCTTGGTACTCTGGTGCTCCTTATGAACAATATGTTTTTGTGAATAGAGCCTTTGGGCCTTATGGTTGGTCCTATTGGATTATGGTCAGCTGTAACGTGATTACGCCGCAGATCTTTTGGTTTAAGAAGTTCCGTCGAAGTATACCAGTCATGTTTGTAGCTTCCATTTTCGTAAATATTGGTATGTGGTTTGAGCGTTACGTGATTACTGTGACCTCTCTTCATAGAGACTTCCTGCCATCGCAGTGGGGAATGTTCGATATGACTTTCTTTGACTTTGGAGCATTGATCGGAAGTTTTGGAATGTTCTTAACTTTATTCTTACTTTACTTGCGATTGGTTCCGGCAGTATCGATTGCTGAAGTGAAGCCTGTATTATTTGTTGGTAAAGACAAAGGGGGGCACCACTAATGGCTAATCCTATTGAAATATTAGAAAACTTATTACGTCCAAAAGCTAAAAGCGGTTTAGTTGGAATTTGGTTGGATGAACACAAGTTGGTAGATGCAGCTAAGAAGGTTCGTGAATCTGGTGTGCAAAAATTTGAAGCCATTAGTCCATTTCCACTTCATGGTATTGATGATGCTATGGGGATTCCACGCTCAATCATTCCATGGGTTACATTTATTTTTGGTTTACTAGGTTGTGGCCTTGGTGTCTTGTTTACTTGGTGGGTGAGTGCTGTGGACTGGCCACTAATTATTGGTGGTAAACCAATGTGGTCACTAGCTGCATTTATTCCTGTTATTTTTGAGTGTACAATTTTATTTGCAGCGTTAAGCTCTGTAGGGGCCATGTTTTATATTAATGGTTTGCCTAAAATTGATCCTGTAATTATTGATCCGGATTTAACGTGTCATAAATTTGCCCTTTTTGTTCCTGAAGAGTCTGATGGCTATAGCAAAGAGAGTTTAGAAAAAATATTTAAAGATATGGGTGCAATAGAAGTTCGCCCGGCGGAGTTTTAAAATGATTTTTAAAAAGCTACCACTAATTATACTTATGGGTACTCTGGTTTCTTGTAATGCCGGAAAAGACAGAACTAATATTGAGTTGGTTCGTCAAATGATGGACCAGGAGTCAATTAAAGCTCAAGACTGGGATCCAAAGCAGCCAGGAAAGGCCATGATGATGGTTCCACCAGAAGGTACAGTGCCTAAAGGTTATAAGCCTTACCCTTATACTGGTAAGCCAATCAAAGCTCAAGAGAATTTAAAAAACCCACTAGCAGGCAATAACTCGCCAGCTATTTTAGAGGTGGGTAAAAAGAATTACGCAGTATTTTGTGGTGTATGCCATGGTGCCACTGGAGCTGGTGACGGTTTGGTAGGAACTAAAATGACAGTTAAGCCGCCATCGTTGTTAGCTGCAAAAATCAAAGGTTATAACGACGCAAGAATTTATCATATTATTACTGATGGTCAGGGTGTGATGTCTAGTTATGCTAAGCAAATTAAAAGTAGCAAGGCCCGCTGGTCTATCGTGAATTACATCAGAACATTACAAAAATAGTTCAAAAAAAGTTTAGGAGTTTTTAAATGGAAGTAAGTGCTGAAAAAATAATGTGGAAGCCAAGTTCAAGGCTGAAATCTGTATTTTCCATTCTTATATTTGTGGGGTTAATTTCTTTAGTTTTTGCCCTATATCAGGATAAAACAAGGGCAATGCATGCCTACCTACTAGGTTTGTTTTACTTTACATCTTTGGCATTGGGAGGCTTATTTTTTGCCTCCATTCAACATTTAACTAGTTCGGGGTGGAGTACAAATATAAGACGTACGATGGAGGCTCTGACTTCATTCTTGCCTTGGGCCTTTGGACTCACAATTATATTTATTGCAGCAAACTTTGTTTCTGGTGTAGATGTTTTTGATTGGTTTAATAAAGAGACTGTGGCTAGTGATGCTTTGCTAAGCCATAAAGAGGCTTATTTAAACCCAACATTTTTTATTATTAGAACAATCATATTTTTTGCTGGTTGGTTATGGTTGGGTAAAAAAATTATTGGTTACTCATTAAAACAAGATGAAACAGGGGAGGAGTCACTCACTCATAAGTGTGTTCCTTTATCCATAGCGTTTATTTTATTCTTTTCGCTATCATACTCATTATTTAGTGTAGATACTCTAATGAGTCTTGAAGCTCATTGGTTTAGTACTATATTTGGTGTTTACACTTTTGCAGGTCTTTTTCAATGTACTTTATGTGTTATGATTTTAATAATTGGTCACTTACTTAAAAAAGGTTTGATAAATAAATATGTAAATGAAAATCACTTGCATGATTTAGGTAAATTTTTATTTGGATTCGTTGTATTTTGGGCTTATATCGCTTTCTCACAGTACATGCTAATCTGGTATGCTAACTTACCTGAGGAAACAATTTTCTTTAAGCCACGTCAGCAGGGCACTTGGTTATATGTTTCATTTGCATTAATTATTTTTAAATTTATTGTTCCATTTTTTGCTTT
>CALLBC010000233.1 GCA_938001965.1 uncultured Bdellovibrionales bacterium
CATAATTTTCAAATTAAAAATGGAGCACACTTTTTTCACAAAGATATTAAAACCAGTTTTAACTTTTCAGAAAAATTTAGTGAAGGCCCGTCCACAACCTACCAAGTTAAACGTTCGCAGTTTGACAAAGTTCTCGCTGACACCGCTAAAGGTTATGGCGCTAACTATTATTATAAACATGAAGTTAAGTCTGTGACCTTTAATAATGATAAAGTACAACTCAATGCCACTCACTTAGATGATAATACAAGTATTGATTTCTCTGGAAAGTTTATTTTAGACGGCAGTGGCTTTGGCAGAGTTTTGCCACGTCTTCTTGATTTAAACTTGCCTTCAGACTTTCCCAGCCGACAATCTATTTTTTGTCATGTAAAAGATAATTTAAAAGCCAATGAATTTGAAAGGGAAAAAATCATTATTGCCGTTCATGATGAAAACCCAGAAGTATGGTTTTGGTTTATTGGCTTTAATGATGGAACAAGCAGCCTAGGCGTAGTTTGTGAAGACAAATTTATTGATCAGCTGCCGGGCTCAAATCAGGACAAATTAAAAAAACTTGTGAGTGGCAATAAACAGCTACACCAATTATTAACAAAAGCTGACTACAATAATAAATGCCATTTAATTACTAGTTACGCCTCTAAAGTTAAATCTGCCTATGGCGATCGCTTTGCCTTACTTGGAAATGCTGGCGAGTTTTTAGACCCTATTTTTTCTTCAGGAGTCACTATCGCTTTACGTTCAGCCACTTTGGCTGCACCTTTAGTTGCAAAACAAATATCTGGCGAAGATGTAAACTGGGAAGAAGAGTTTTCTAAACCTCTATATATAGGTATAAATACTTTTAAAGCTTATGTCTCAAGTTGGTATAAGGGTGAATTACAAAAAATAGTTTTAGCGCAAAAGCCAGATTCAAAAGTTAAGCGCATGGTGTGTTCAGTCCTTGCTGGTTATTCTTGGGATGAAACTAACCCACTTGTCTTAAAACCAAAACGCCGTTTAACAGCTATTGCTGAATCATTATCTCTTTAAATTTTCTTATTGCTCTTTCTAGCCACCTTATATAGCAAGGTTTGCTGATAGCTCATCAAGTTCCTTAGTTCTTTTAAATTCCAAAGTGAATTATTTGTGTTCACGCGCAGTTGCATTAACGCTATGAGTTCACGAAGTGACTCATAGTGGTTGGCGCTTGTTTGAGCATGAACATAAATAATTCACTTTGGAATTTAAAAGAACTAAGGAACTTGATGAACCTGAACTTTCCTAATCTTAAGTCATCAGAACTATTCACTAGACCTTTATCCCCAGGACCTAAGTACAAAACAGGACTAAACTTTAATCTTCTAGACCTGAGTCTCGTTAAGTCTGGACTAGACTGGCCGAAAAGCTATTCAAGACCAAGAGCTTAGGACTTACAACTTAAGACTTAAGCAATAACAAGAGAGGAAAAGATGGCATTAAGAATAGGAACCAACGTAGCAGCTATAAATTCACAAAGAACTATGGCAGACAACCAACGAGCTATTGATAAAACATATTCACAGTTAGCAAGTGGATCTAGGATTAATAAATCCGCAGATGATGCTGCTGGCTTAGCCATTTCTGAAAATATGAGAGCACAGCTAAGGTCTGGAAGACAAGCCAGAAGAAATGCAAATGATGGTATTTCATTCGTTCAAGTGGCTGAGGGCGGACTTAACCAAGTTAACAACATGATTATTAGATTAAGAGAGTTATCTATTCAGGCAGCATCAGACACAGTTGGTGAAGCAGAGCGTGGTTACATTCAGCAAGAAACAGAGCAAATTAAAAACGAAATCGATCGTGTCTCTAGGGCTACCAAATGGAACACAACTCAATTATTAGATGGCTCTAGCCCAGTGTTTGATTTTCAAATCGGAATCCATAGTGACCCGTTTTTAGATCAAATCTCATTTGATGCTTCACAACTAGATACGACTTTAGAAGGTCTAGACTTACAAAATATTGACCTATCAGAAAAAGAAACAGCACAAGAGGGCCTAGCTTACCTAGACCGAGCCCAAGAAAAGATTGGCAGTGTTCGTGCCTCATTTGGAGCATTACAAAATAGACTTGCACATACAATTGATAACTTACAGGTTTTTGAAGAAAATACTGCTGCAGCCAAAAGCCGCATCAAGGACACAGACTTCGCTGAAGCCTCTGCTGAGATGACTAAGCAAAATATATTACTTCAAGCTTCAACTGCTATGTTAGCTCAAGCTAATCAGAAGAATAACTTAGCTTTAGGTCTAATTGGCTAAACAAATTTAACAGATAACTAACTATTGCCCCTTCAATATTATGTTGAAGGGGTTTTATTTTTTAATATTAAGAAGACTATTGAGATAAAAATCTAATTTGCCTCTAGAAATGCTTGCCTCCCCCCCCCTATATCCATTTATAATAATTTATCAATTATTTTAGGAGTTATTGTGGCAAAAAAAAGAGCTAAAAAGAAAGCAACTAAAAGATCTACTAAGAAAAAAACTAAAAAGAAAACTGCGAAAAGGTCTACTAAGAAAAAAGTAAAAAAGAAGACCGCTCGCAAAGCAACCAAGAAAAAAACCAAAAAGAAGGCAACTAAAAGGTCTACTAAGAAAAAGACCAAAAAGAAGTCTGCTCGTAAAGCTACTAAGAAAAAAGTAAAAAAGAAAAAGGCCAAAAAAAAGGTAGCTAAGAAAAAAACAAAAAAGAAAAAGGCTAAAAAAAAGGTCACTAAGAAAAAAGCAAAAAAGAAGGTTGTTAAAAAAGAGCCTAAACGCAAAAAAAGTAAAAAACCTTCAGTTCCAACTTTAGAAGAAATTGCTAAAAAGGCCGAAGCTGGATATGTTGCTCCCTTAGTGAATCCATTTGTTACTAAAGACCCAAGGGATAACAAACCATCAAAATCAGATAAGTTTGATGATAATGGTATAGGGCTTGGCGATACTGTGGACTTAAATCGAATTACTGATGACGAGGAAGAAACTGGAGATCTATTCACTGAAGAGGTACAACTTGAAGCTGACGACGATTACGAAGATGCTTTAAGTAGCTTTGAAAATCTTGATGATGATGATGGTGGTTACTTCTAAAACCTTTTAGTTCGTCATCCTGAGCGAAGCGAAGGATGACAAATGGAAAGCAAAAAAAAAGAGACTCCTATGAGTCTCTTTTTTTTTATTTAAATTATAATTGAATCGCCTTTACATGCACTGAGTGCATACGGGCTTATTTAGAAGGACGAGAGTGAACCGCGAACTTATCAAACTCACCATACTCATGAAGCTTGTTATATAATGTCTTAATAGTGATTCCTAAAGCATTCGCTGCTTGAGTTTTATTACCTTCAAAGTATCCAAGAGCCTTTAATATGTATCTTTTCTCAAGATCATGTAAAGTCATTGTCGGATCATAATCATCCATCATAATTTTCATTTCTGGGTTAATAATTTGCTCAGGTAAATCATCTGGCATAATTATATGACCATCAGAAAGAATTTGAACTCTTTCGCAAGTGTTCTCTAGCTCTCTAATATTTCCCGGCCAGTCATACTTCATAAGTATTTTCATAGCCTCATCACTCATTCTACGGCCTTGATTTAAAAAACCATGACGAGTTTTAGTTAAGAAATGTTCAACTAAAGATGGAATATCTTCCTTTCTTCTTCTTAAAGGAGGAGACTGAATCATAATAGTGTTAATACGGTAAAATAAGTCCTCACGGAAATTACCTTTAACAACTTCTTTTTCTAATTCACGATTCGTCGCACTCACTAAACGAATATCAACCTTAATTGGATCTTTACCACCAACACGGAAGATTTCGCCTTCTTGTAAAAAACGTAAAAGCTTTGCTTGAATACCAGGGCTTAACTCACCAATCTCATCTAAGAATAGAGTTCCACCATTGGCAGCTTCAGCTAAACCAACTTTTCTAGCATATGCACCCGTAAAGGCACCTCTTTCGTGACCAAATAGCTCACTCTCTAAAAGAGTTTCTCTTAAAGCACCACAGTTGATCGCCACAAATGGCTTATCAGCTCTATTACTTTTTTCGTGGATAGCATGAGCTACTAACTCTTTACCAGTTCCACTCTCACCGAGAACTAAAACAGTAGCGCTTGATGGCGCAACTCTATCTACCATTTTAATCATTTGGTTCATCACCTCTGACTTATATATGATTTTAGAGTTAATAATGTTTGTGTTCTGTGCAAGACCACCATTCAATAATGTATTTTGACTACTTGGAGTCAATATTGAGGGTTTTTCATTTCCAGACATACGTACAGCCCCTTTTTAAAGGTTAAACATTGCTTGTGCAATGCGTTAGTTTTATGACTTAATGTGTTATAACTTAGTTTGAAAATTCTTCAAGATATTTTTACAAAAACATGGGACACTTGTAATAATTTCAAGGAGTGTGCGTAAATTGCTATACACTAATCGACAATTATTGTCAGAGTTCATATCTAAGTACTTGAAATATCAAACAAACATCAAGTCTATAAGTGGTAATACTTACAAAAGCTATGCCATAGATTTAAGACAATTCCATGGTTTTCTAAATGAGTTCGATGAAAACCATAAAAAATTTTCTAATTATAAAGACAAAAACTTAGCAGCACTTCATTTTGCTTTAGGGAACTGGTCACACCTCAAAGCAACCAGTCGCAACCGAAAACATGCCTGTGTAAAAAGCTTTTTAAAGTGGATGCATGATGAAAAGCACCTAAAAAACCCTTTAGACCACCATGTGATTTGCCCTAAACGCCCGCAAAAAACTCCTCACTTCTTATCTGTGGATGAAGTTCTATCATTACTTAGGTATTTAAAAGACCAAATAAAGCTACAAGGTTCTGCAGATGACCAATTTAAACGACACCGCAACTACCTACTTGTTTTACTATTATATAGTGGAGCACTACGGGTGAGTGAAGCCTGTCAATTAAAGTGGAAGGACTTCAACAAAAGTCAGTCACAAATTAAAGTACTAGGTAAAGGTGATAAGGAACGCATTATTAGCTTACCAGAAAATGTAAACAATGAACTTTCAAAGCTAGAAAGACTCAGTGACTATATATTCAGTATGAATGATAAAGCATTAAACCCTAGAACCGCTTACGAAATTGTACGTTCAAGTGGTGCAGCCTGTGGACTAATTAGACCTCTTAACCCCCACGCTTTAAGGCATAGCTTAGCCACTCACCTTCTATCTGGCGGTATGAACCTAAGGACCTTACAATCCCTCCTTGGCCATAAAAGCCTTACTGCCACTGAAAAATACACCCACCTTAGCGTGGATAAACTGGGAGAAGTGCTCAAGAAGTCACACCCTTTAGGAGAGTCATAAAGCCGGCCTCATTAAATTATTTCCAAATTCTTAAAGCACTCATTTTTCACAAAGTGCTCAAACAGCTCGCCTACGGCGAGAACTGCGCGCTTTATAAAAAATGAGTGCTTTAAGAATTTGGAAATAATTTAATAAAATTGATATAATTACAAATTTTGCAATAACTGAAGCCCAAATGAATTGCTTAATATAAAGTAAAAACTTAATATGTAATCTATGAAGAAAATCTTTTTTTTTGATCGCGATGGAACATTAATTAAAAATATTCCTTACCTTAATGATCCAAATAAAATTGAATACTTCCCTGACACAGTTCAAACTCTAAAAAAATTAAAGAGCTTAGACTTTGAGTTTATAATTGTAACTAATCAGTCCGGTATTCCTAGGGGCTTAATAACTACCGAGCAACTAAACTCAATACACAAAAAAATAAGAGAGGACCTTGCTGCCCATGAAATTGAAATATTAGATATTCTATACGCTCCTTACGGCCCTAAAAGCACACATTCATGGAGAAAGCCAGGTACAGGAATGCTCGAAGAGTCTTTTAAAAGGTATACTATCGACAAAGAAAACTCTTATTTTGTTGGTGATAATATCACTGACATTCAGTGCGCTAATAACTACGGTTTAAAGTCTTTTTTCTTGGGTAAAGATAAAATTGAAAAGACTATATATATAGATAAGCTTTCTGATATCAGTATAAATGTATAACACCCCAGAAATTGGTTTAAACTGTATTTTACCAATACAACTTAACTATAGCCCTTCATAGCTCTGACTTTTAAAGGTAAAGCTTAAGACTAGTTATTATACTTTAATATCCTTTGAGTGCAAAATACTCACTATAGATGTTAAATTACTTAGTAAGACCAAGGAGTTACAATATGAGCAGGATTATTTATATCTTATTTATACTAGCATTCTCAACACAATGTACAAATGCTAAAATTAATAGAAAACTCAGTTCAAACCAAAACTTATGCTTTAATAAAGATATTACCTCTGAAAAGTTAGCTAAAAGAATTCAAACTGGAGAGTGTAACAATTTAGACTTTTTTTGTGATCTTAATACTGTCGAAGGCCTACACCAAATTGGTAAAATAAGAAATCTTCATGACTCCAAATTTTACTTAGTTAAAGAGTACAAGGGAACACCGCTCGAAAATAAAAATAAAGTATATACAAATCAACTCTTCCCATGGCAGTACAGTATGACTCCATTTAAAATCATTAAAAAAGAAGCATACTACACAAGACACTTAGAAAAGTCTCTGGGCTTAGCTGAATATAATTTTGATTTTTTTAAGAGAAAAATTACGCCTTTGACAAGTGTACAAAAAATTAAAATCAAAGACTTAATATTAGATGCATTTAAAGAACACAATGCTCAAGCAGAAGTTAAAGACATGAATAGCTTAGCGAGTAGAAGTTTTGCATGTGGTTTTTTAACAATAAAAAATTTACTTGATTGTCAGAATGCCATATCAACAATTATTCAACATGTGGACCAAGCAGGTTCCTTAACAGTGCCAGAAGCGAATATTGCATTATTAAGTGAAGAGTCATACCGAGTGCCACTACAAAATATGGCAATAAAAATTGACCAATGGATTAATAATGACGAAGCTCCAGAAGGAGATATTTTTGATGATTTATTCACTGAATTTAAAGATTCTGGTCTTAACGAAAAAACATCTTATGAGCATACATGGAATGTAATGGCAGTGTTAGCAACAGGTGGTGCTAATTACATAGTTAGAGCAAAAGACTTTGCTGTTATTGATATTAACCCAATTACAGTTTTCTCTATTGCTAAAATAGCACAAGGCATTCCGTATTTAAGTTTTTTAACTAAAAATAAAGGACATTTTTATGGCCTTCCAAAAAGCGTTAACGTAAGTTGTGATAACGGAAAGCACTATCACTTTTGGATGTCTAGTTATTTAGCCTGGAAAGCCAATCAATTGGGCCACACACCAAAAGGATCTGCTGCTGCCGCTTATTCTATATTTAAAGGTTACCAGTTTATGTCAAAAGGAGCTTACAGGGACCCATATCGTAACCTTTCTATAAAATCTTTTGAAGGTATCAATAATATACAGAGGTCTGATATGGCATATAGCGCAGCTGGTATTAAGTTTGCTCTTAATATTGTAAATAATAAAAAAGATGAAGCTATAAACTTAGACCAAGCTGTTTTAGAAATATTTAAAAACTCAGAAGATGTTAGCCCTCTAGGGTATTATGAGTCTAACTCCTTATACCAAGACTCATTTCAAAAAGCCTACCTGCTGTGGTTTAAAATATTCGCCCCAGATAGTCCTTATAAGTTATTAATTAAATAGATAAGATTCGCTGCGCTCATTACGGGCTAACGGGCTAGTCTAATCCTCTGCTAAACTTGATACTATTAAGATAAAAATTAGCACCGCAACGTCCAATTGGGACGTTTCGTTACTAATTTTTTCTTTTGTATATCGCCCTTACATGCACTTCGTGCATACGGGCTAAAGGAACTTTAACTGGTCCCGCGCCGTCCAATCAGGACGGACGCGTTACAAGTTAAAAGCTTTTGTATATCGCCCTAACATTTGCTGCGCTCATTACGGGCTAACGGGCTAACAAAAAATGTCACCTTATTGAAAGATTTATACATGCTAAAAAGCTTCTAATTTTGATTTGAATTTTCTACGCTCAGACAATCACTACATTTTTATTAATTTTCAGGCACTTA
>CALLBC010000234.1 GCA_938001965.1 uncultured Bdellovibrionales bacterium
CCATTTTTCCAGGTTTTTAATGACTCCTTTTTACAGGCACACAATTATGAAAACCCTGTAATTGCCATGACAGAGCTAAGAAAACTTAAAGATCAATTTTAAATATGCACATATATTGGGCTAAATAGCTATTTTAACCCATCTTGTTAACCTTTGTTCCACTTAAAACAGTCATACTTTAGGCCAGGAATTGCTGTTTTATGAAATCTATACAATAATCGCTGTGATTATAGAGGAACTGCATATGAAATTTTACATAGTACTTTTAATGATTTTTGGGCTTTCACAAAATGCCACTGCCAAATCTAATATAATTAATGCCGCTTTTTTTAAAACTGATATTACACTTAATGTGGGCGAACCTTTAGGTGGTTACTTTGAAAGAAATCGTTTTATTTTTAATGGCAAATCAGCTGAATTTAACAAATTCACTTTATTTAAACCCTCCACTGGAAAACTAGACAATAACTACGCTCGAGGAATGGTTTTAAAGAACCAAGATAATAAAAAAATACTTTTCCTTAGTGTTGATACTATCGCTCTTGATGATAAGTTTTATAAAGACCTCACCAAAAAAATTAGTTATTTAGGTTTTAACGAAAGCAATATTGTTGCAATTGCTTCGCACACTCATAGTGGCCCAGGAACATTATCTAAAAACTTTATGTGGCAATTTTTTGCTATGGGATTTTATAACTCTAATAACTATTCAAAAATAATTCAAAATATTCACGACCAAATTGTTATAAGCGAACAAAACTATGAAGCCGGCCGCTTGGAAGAGTTTTCATTTCGACCAGACAATATACAAATCAATCGTCGTACGTACACTGACATTAGTAAAAAAGCACAAATTATTTTAGTTAGAAAAAAGAACTCCAGAAAAATACTGGGCGGCCTTGTAAATTACTCTTTACATGGAACAGCTCATAGTTATAAAAACTTAAAGTTTAGCTCTGATGCGCCTGGTGGAATAGTAGGACTACTTGAAAGTAAACTATCGAAAGCACAGCTTAAGTCCTCCCCTGTATTTCTATTTGCCAATGGAGCCTCTGGTGATGTTGGCCCAAAACATTCTCATACTGAGGGCATAAAAACAATGAGCCAAAACTTTTACCGCTCATTTAGAAGAAACCTCTGGCGCAGTAAACCAGCACCCAACACTTGGAGTTATGCAACCACTTATGTAAAACTGAATAAACCATCAGTTGATACAGAGAAGTGCTTAAATATAGAAAGCATTGAAAAAACTAACTCTTACACTGATTTACTAGATTTTATTATCCCTCTTCCAGGCTTCTTTTTACCAAGAGAAACAGCTATCTCAAGACTTGATTTCGCGGGGAAAACTTTTTTACTTTGGCCAGGTGAGCCCACTTCTAGTGTTGGCAAGTCTTTAACCAATTTAAAATACAAAAAAGAAATTTTAATTCTTTCAATGGCCAATAACTACTTAGGTTATTTTACAAGTGAAGATGAGTACAACGAAGGGGGCTACGAGGCTTGCACTTCGTTTTATAATTTTGTTGGAACAAATATTTTAACTAAAAAATTTACTGAACTTACTTTAAGAACAAAGGAACCATAATGAAATATGTAATTGCTTTACTTTTATTTTTAACAACAACACTAGGTTACTCTTTTAGCGACCAAATGAATGAGCCACTTTTTGACAAAGGGTTTGAGTGGTGTGTTGCCACTTCTGCCCACCAAATTGAAGGTAATAATTTTCACAGTGACTGGTGGGCTTTTGAACAAGAAGGTCATATTAAAAATAACGAAACATCAGGTCTAGCCACTAACCATATCGAGCTATGGCAAGAAGACATCGCTTTAATGAAAGAGTTAGGCGTAACCACATATCGCTTTTCAGTGGAGTGGGCTAAAATTGAACCTAAAAAAGGTGAATTTAATGAAGAAGCCATGATGTTCTATGTGAACTTAGTTAATGAGCTTGAAAAAAATAACATCAAACCATTTGTAACTCTTCATCACTTCACATTACCAAATTGGTTAAGACTAGATGGTGGTTGGGCTAACAAAGAGTCTATTGAACGTTTCGAGCTGTTTGCAGACTTTGTTTATAAACATATAGGCGACAAAGTTAATTACTGGATTACAACTAATGAACCTATGCTTTATTTATTAGGTGGCTATGCTTTTGCTGAAGTCCCACCAATGAAAAATACATGGGCAGATATTGGCGCTCCCCTAGTAAATTTAGTTAAAGCTCATGCTGCCGTTTACAAACTTCTTCATCACAATCGTAATCAGGAGGAAAGCAGAACTCCAATACATGTGGGCATAGCTAATCACTTTAGAATTTTTAAAGCCCATAGAGCTATTAACCCACTAGATCAAGTGGCAGCTTTTTATGCCCAAAGAGCTCTTAACAATTCATTTTTAGATGCTATCAATGATGGTGAGTTAGTTTTATATTTCCCAACTATGATTAACCTAAGGGTTCACATACCTGAAGCTAAGGGCACTCAAGACTTTGTTGGTGTTAACTATTACAAGCGTGACGAAGTTAAGTTTATTAAAAAAGCTCCTTTCCTAGAAATTGGAAATTTCTCTAACAAAGAAGCTAGTGATCTTAATTGGGAAATTTACTCTAAGGGCTTAAAAAAGGTTGTTGAGAAAACTCTTAAAAAATATGACGTGCCAATATTTATTACTGAAAACGGAATTGCAGACAAATCAGACTCCAAACGTCCAGATTTTATTGCTTCTCACCTGAAAGTCTTGTCTAATATTAAGAGGGGCAAGTCACGTATCCTAGGATACTGCCACTGGTCCTTATTGGATAACTTCGAATGGAGAGAAGGTTTTGACCCAAGGTTTGGCCTAGTTGAAATTGACTATGAAACATTTGAAAGAAAGCCAAGGGATAGCTTTTATTATTATAAAAGCATAATTAGAAAAAATAAGTAGGGAGATCATATGCGAGCTATATTTATTTTATTTATAATTTGCCTATTTAGCTCGGTTTGCTTTTCTGAGTCCATAGCCGCTATAAATGAAGAAGTCTACGAACGCAATCACCCTTACTACGTTGAAGTTTGCACTGTCAGTCGCTCCAAAAAGAAGACTGACATTGACTACGACATCTACCCTGGCCACTCAATATTTTATATTCATGGTGTTTGCCGTGACATGAGCAAAGACTATCCCTATGTTGGCAATTGTGAAAACCTAAAGAACAACCGCTACCGCCATAAAGGCGTTGGCCTAAGTGTTAATAATGCCTCAAAAAATATTACTTGGAATGCTTTTCCCGGCAAAAAACTTTTTTTTAATGGATTAGTTAAAGACAAACAAAGATTAACTGAAGATTTGATCCAGCGTAAGCTTAATTACTCTATTGAGAAGCTAAAGCTTTTTGATGGCATTGAAGTCCATCGTGAGTACCTAGCTAATAAACCAATAGGCATGTCAGTTAAAGAGCATTACGCCCGCCTAAACCTGGGCATAGACTTTGCTGTAAACTATGGTCGATCGGTATACTGTTCACGAATTCCAATCAAAAAAAATATGATCGACCCCTTAGTAGTTTACCTAAACAATGTTAACAAACCTTTTTTAAATAGAGAAAAAAACTACCACTGGAACTTACTTGCAAATAATTGCTCTCACTTTATTCATAACACTTTAGCTCATATTGGAATTGTTGAAAAACAAAGAACAAATGCTGGCGCAAAACAATTATTTAATCTTTCTGTACCGGCTAATGAGGTCATTAATTTTTCAAAGCTTACAGTTGATAAACCAATCTTTCACAAGAAATTACTTAAGGATAAAGTTCGCTCTGACATTTTCCAAAAAGAACGCTGGATACCAACAAGGCATGGCGCAATTGTAAAAATATACCCGCAGCACAAAAATAATGATGTCTTTTATAAAGATAAGCTTATGGAAGTTGTTGAGTTTTTCCCATTCCCAATGCCTAGCTCAATCCTTCCTAAAAAACTGCAAAAAAACAAAAGGAAGTTTATGAGTATTATTGCCCCTAACACACCATACACTTCCCTTGAAAAAAATTATGAATTTTATGAAAAGAAATATAAAAAGGCACTGGACAAAGCTCACTTTCAAAATGATGCGAGCAGCGAGTACCTATCTTATATTAGTCGCCAGCTTGAAGAGGTTAAACAATTTAAGCAGCGCTTACTGACTATTAATAAATAATTACGATCCTGTTATAGCCTTACAAGTTCTTGCTCTAGCTCTCCTACTATTATCAAGAGCTTTCCTACTATTCTCTAGAATATCTTGACCAAACTTTTCACCGGCAGCCGGCTTATCCTGATTAGCAAAATGACTTAAAAGTTTAATAACAGATGAAGTTCTATATTGCCCACCTATAAGCTCAGCTGTAGTTGGCATCTTTGAACTCCAAGAGTTTTTAATTAAGTTCGTAAACAAGCGCTCGTAATTTTTATTATCTACAAGCTTATTAGCAACCTCTGGCTCAATAGCCTTATTAATATGAATATCAAGCTTTTTGCTAGAGTTTAGTGCATCAGTGGCTAATGATAATAGTCTGCCATTATTTCTGTAAGTGATTGGTACAATTCTTATGCCGTAGCCAGCCTCTCTAATACCTGCTAGTAAATTTCTATAAAAGTTTTTACGCAGCGGCCTAGTCTCACCAAAAGTAGCCGTTGATCCCTCTGGGTAGATAAATAAAGTTCTTGTATCACCACTAGCTAGGCGACCTAATGTTTGCTCTAATGGCTTACCAGAACCACGTCCAACAAAAATTAAGTTCGAATTTTTTTCAATTCTGTCAGCGATGAACTTAGGGCTAAACTGATCTGGAGCTGCAAACAAGAGTGCATTATTAACACCAACATGAGCCATAGCAACGGTATCCAAAATTGGATTTTGATGAGTTGGAACATAAACGTTCACTGTATTCTTTGGTAAGTTCACATTTAATCTTTCTTTGTTTTTTATCTCAACTTCAAAACCATCCATTAGGCTTTTCTTTTTAAATAATGCATTAACACTTTCCATTATATGCGGACTTCCAGCCTTCCTTACAAATACAGACTTAACTAGCCTTGCAACTTCAGGTAAAAGCTTTGTCTTCTCAAGAATAGACTTTAATTTTTGTGGTATAGACTTCATATGGTTTGCAATTCTTGTTTTTAAAGATTGTGATTTTGTAGTGCCTTGCACCTTTGCTAACAATGTATAGAAAGACCTAGTTTTAAAGAGCACTGATCTTAGCCTTGAAATTCTTTTATAGTCTCTGGCCTCACCATATAGTGACTCCAACTCAAAATACTTATTTGCTTCCGATGAAATTTTTTGAGCTAAGGTTTTTAATTTATTAATATCCTTGCCTTTGGCACCCTCTAATACTAACTCATTATAAGCCTTGCTCACTTCTAGCACTGACACCTTAACAGCAAGTTCAGATTGAATTAAATTTAATCTATTTCTCTGTTCTTCTAACTTTGTATAATGCTCAGTCCACTTTTTCATGTAATTATTGCTTGCTCCACCAGCGGCAACTTTACTTAACAATGTTTCCATTGGTATTTGGTTAAAATACTCTGCCCATCGACCAATAGATTTTTCTAACTTCTGACTTTCAGAGTATAAACTGTCAACTTCAGCCTGAGTCACAATATTGTTGAGACTGCTTGTAACACCCTTGAATTTTCCAGATTCAACAGACTCATACATGACTCTATCTGTACCGTTATAACTTGCTATTCTATGTCCAACTTTAGTCTCTAATGGAGCCTCGACACTCTTTCCTTTATAGTTCTGCCACATTCTTTTAAATGATTTCTTTAGCTGATAAACTGATACAGGGTATCTCGACTGTTGATAGTAGTTTTTTGACTCTTTGATTTTATTATACATAACTACTTCAGAGCGAACATTTAATGTATTTGCGAAGGTTTTTTCAAAGTACTCAAAAATATCAGCAGGCATAGTTAGTTTTTTAACTGGTGACTCTAAGCCACCTGCCGCTAAAATTCTTTGCACGAAGTCAGCACAATTACACTCTGAACGATGCCAGTAAACCTCTTTCTTTAACCACTTTCTATTTACGTCCTCAGCAAACTCAATCATTTTATCAACTGAAGATGAATCTAAACCTTTAACTCTTAAAGAAATTACATCTCTTCCGTATGTGTTACCAAATGAATCTGTATGCTCTTGGTTTACAGTGCCAGGTTTTACGCCGTATAAATATTCATTTAAAGTTGACTTATATAGTAATTGCTTATCAACACCAGCTTTTGCTAAGCCATTGGCTGTGTATACTGTATCTTTAATTCTTATTCCTAAGTGACCAAAAGGGTTTTCCCTTGCACCACTTTCACTGACCTCACTATAAGCCCCAGTTTTAGTTTTTGCATAAGATAATAAGATTTCAACATCAACTGGTGACTTTTTATCAAGCTCAGCAAGGGCTTTAATAGAACCTTTTACTCGACTTCCGCCCTCTACACCAAGGCGAAATAGTTGGTCTTTTTTAGACTCTTCAGGCGATAGAGCAAAATCACTGATTTTACCTATTTGTACTGAGTTATAAAAAGAAGTTTGACCTTCTAACATTTTACGAACAAGGGACTCATCAGTTAGTACTCTGTTAATATCTTGATGAAGAGTGTTCATGTCACGATTAACCACAGCTAATTCTAGTTTTTCAAATAACTCAGCATTATCACGCTCATGGCCACCGTAGATATCTAATAACACAACTGGCTTTCCGATACCGAAGGCTTCTGCTGGAGATAAACCACCACTTTTAGTAATATATAAGTCAGAGCTTTTTACAAATTTCATCAAGCGCTCTATTGGAATAAATCCTTCAACTTTCAATGTTACGTTACTTGGCAATTTAGGCTTTAACTTAGTTAGTAAATCAAAGTTCTTTTTATTTTGCCCATTAACAGCAATAATCTGAATTGGCTTACCGTCAGCACTTTTAACAATCTCTTTTACTATTTCAGGGTAATTACCAACACCCTCTTTACCTGAAGCAATGGTCACTGTTTTAACCTCTGTCTTTAATGACTCTTCAGCGAAAAATGCGTTTTTATCAACTGGATCTTTCAAGTCTGCAGGCAATGGCATTCCTGTTACTTCTATACGCTTCGGGCTTACCTTCTCAGCAAGCCATTGCTCTTTTAAAGCGTCAATTGGTAAAAATGTTTTTTCAATTTGCTTTGAAATTCTTGGAAAAAAACCTTTAAAGTAATCAGTATGTAACCAACCCACTGGAATTTTTGAGATATGGTCAGCGTCACGCAAGTTAATTAAAGCTACTGTTGAACCATAATGTGTAGATAAAATCTTAGATGGTGACTTCTCTTTTATATAGTCATGCAACTGATCTAAACTATACGGACCTTTTATTTTATCAAAATCATTTACACGATTTCCCTTGTCCATTTGCCCACGAAATAATTTATCAAATAAATTGGGAGCCTTTTTTACAATTAACCAGAATATACTTTGATTGATTTTTTCTTTTGTGGGACTTCCCATAAAATCACGTATATCTTTTAATTCAACATTGGCCGCTTTATCTTTCTCTTCAATATCAGCTTTAATCGCTTTTGCTGCTGATATATGACCCGCACCCACAGATGAGTAAAAAATAACTATATTGTTGTTACTTGATTGAGCCCAAGAGCCAGAGCAAATAAGTAATGATAGAACTATTCCTATTATATATTTAAACATATTAACCTCTAGTTACAGTTTGATCTTCAATGCTTATATTTCACAGAATATGCCAGCCTAAACTAAATAGGTTCCATTTGCAGTGGTTTTTAAGTTAAAGTGATCATCATTTTCTCGACAATGATGAAATATCTGCAAAATATACCTGAACCAGGATACTGAACCAGGGATACTTAGAGAGTTTTAGCGCATCGGTGACAGATTATTCTATTTTACAAATACTAGTTAAACTTTAAAAGAAAAGCTCCAACACAGCCCTCTTTCAACGTCTTTAAATCTTTCATCTATGATACAGCCAAATATAAGAGCAGATCCACTACAGAAAACGAGCAGGTCAACTTCACTTCAGCTGACCTACTCATAATTATACGACTGAATCGAAGGTATATACATTTATAACTGTGAATAGAGTGATACAAGAAATTTTAGAGATCAGAACCTGAAAAGAATTTGCCTTGAATAAATTATAAAGATATGAGCTAATTACAATTGATGAACTATAGCGCTTCTAAAATTTGCAAAATCTTTAGCTTAAGCACAAAGCCAGAAATAACTCGAGAAATGCTATTACATGCTGAAGCCACTGGAAGCATTCCAAAACAGTCCTTAATTGCCTTAAACAAAAGATCTCAAAAACTTTGGAGCCCAGAACAAATCCCATTAATTGGTGAAACTTTTGGCTTCTTAGAAAAGCCCAAAAAACCGGTTGTCCTAACTACTTTTGTTACTAAAGGTGGCGTTTTAAAAACCAGTTTAACCTTAAATCTTGCCCGTATTGCAGCCCTACATAATATTAAAACCTGTGTAATTGGACTAGATATGCAGGGCGATATTACCACAGGTCTTGGCCATGATTATAGCCTTGAAGAGGATATGGGAATTGATGAAGCCTTAATGCAAATTAATGAAACCAAAGGCTTGATGGATTATTTTAAAGGCGACTGCGACCTAGATGATATTATTTTGGCCACTGACTTACCCACTTTAAGCTATATCCCAGAGACTCCAGAGCTAGTTGCATTAAACCAAAGCCTAAACCAAAAGAATCGTCGTGAGTTTTGGCTTAAAGAGAATGTAACAGATGCCCTTAAAGAGCACTTTGATTTAATCCTTTTTGATTGCTCACCTAACTGGAATCTTTTAATAACCAATGCCCTAACAAGCTGTGATGGGCTTCTAGTTCCTTTAGAGTGCAAAATTAATAACTTCAGAAATTTAAAAATGTTTCAAAGTTTTTTAGGTAACTTTCAAGAAGAAATGAAGTTAAATTTTAAAACCCACTTTATCCCTACGCGTTTTTCTGGGAACCGTAAACTGAGCCGGGAAATTTTAAGTTGGTACCAAAATAGCTTAGCAAACTGTAGTAACTTTTTTGTACGCGAAAGCCTACAAGGAGAAGAAGCCAGCGCATTATTTTTAAGTCTTCCTGAATACGCCCCATTATCTCCGGCTGCCATTGAAATGAACTCGCTCATAGATGAGGTCTGGCAAAATACACTTATAAAAAGTAAAAAGAAGGTCCGTAAAAACAGATCAAAGCTAAGCTTAACGAAGAGGCCAAAGTAAAGCCATGGCACTCAGTTTAGATGACATTAAAAAAAATAAAGTCACTAGAAAGGCCCGCAAGAAGCCCATAAAGGCTTCCCACAAGAAAGCTACAACTAGTAGGACCAAGCCCTGGGAGAAGCCTCAAGAGACCATTGAGGCTACATATAAAGAGCTCCCGATAGATGACTTAGACATACTCAAAAAAGCTCTAGACTGGAGCAAAAAAATTAAGCTTTTTCCAGAAATTGATATTCCTATTCCTGAATTTTTACTTACTAAAGATAAGGACTAGCCTATAATCTAGTCGAGGTTTATCTCTTAAGTTTCTGTAAACACTTAAGTAATTTCATTTTAAGCCACCTCAATGGCCTAAGAATTAATATTCCTTAGTTAAAAGGATCACTAGACAAACCTTAAAATCAGGCATATAAGGATATGCTTTGGAGGCGCAATCATGGCAAAGAAAAAAGGTAAAGTTCGTATCATCACTTTAGAGTGCACAGAAGCTCGTAAAGAAGGCAAATCCCCTTCTCGTTATACGACTAAAAAGAATTTCCAAACGCACCCAGAGCGTTTAGAAAAAAAGAAATACAACCCGGCATTAAGACGCCACACGGTTCATAAAGAAATTAAGTAGTATTAATTTTATTTTTAATATTTATGAAAAGCTCAGGTCTATATCTGGGCTTTTTTTAGTTGAATAGACTAGGACCCACCAATAACTCATTTTGCCATTCAAGCCCTAAATAGACTGGCCTTCTTCACTGATCTCTTTTCTAATTTTTTTGATTAACTTCTGCCCATTTATACCGTCGATAATATTTCTCGTTAAATTAATTGTGGCTTGATTTGATTTATTTATATCAACTAACTCATTATTCAATCCCACCTCATAGTGGTGATATAGCAATTTATCTTTACAGCTACCAAGGGTACCTACATAAGAACTTAACTCAGAAAATAATGCATAAGATAGCGACACTGGCTCGTTTACAGCTGATGGCTTCAGGACCAGAAACTGAGATGGCCCATCTTTAGGAATATCTTTAAAACCAAATAGTCCTTGCGGATAAATAATATGCATGATCACCCACCTTAATAGTCGGCGTAGCTTGTGAGTGCCATCTTCAAGCTTTAATGAATCAATCTCACTAATTTTATTTTTTATTTTTTTCAATTCTTTTCTCAAGCCCTTAAGGTATAGTTTTTTTAACTCAAGGTGATCACTTGGAAGTTCCTCAATCATTAGCTTAATATTTTTTTGTTTACTTAAAATCTCTGGAATAATTTCTATAAAATCAAAATAGGCAACTAGAAGATCACTGGCTGACTGATCATATAAACTGGACCCTTTTTTTACCATGCAAAACATTTCATATGAGTATAAAAAACGCCCCATAGCATCTTCACAGAACTTAGCATCATCCCTTATGGAATTACCTATGTCTATATATCTATCATCGCCACAGCGCCTAAGCACACGGCCAAAAGATTGCAATTTAAAGGCATCAGTTCTTATATCAATAATTTTATTTGCCATTGAAGTTAATGAACTTGCAGATAAAAACTTATCTAAAAATTTAATTTCAAATTTTTCAAAATTAAATTTTAATAACTTCTTATTCGATTTCAACAGGTACTTATTAAATGTTTTCATTACCTAATTTATAACTGCATTAGTGGCAGGCATCAAGGATTGGCTAACCTAAAGTATTAATTTACGATTTTCCTGCATGATCGTTGCTCAACTTTTTTAGTTTTCTTTGAACCAATTTTAATTTTTTCAATGGCATTTGCTTCAACACTATAAACTTCCAGTACTCCCACTCCACTGTTTGACCTTAGTTTTCTTATTGGGATAAATTTATTTGTATCTATTTCGGCAAGCTTAGGCTCTGAAGCCTCCAATGTTTCTGTCACTAACTCGCTAACCTTATTAACCAGTGACTCAGCTGGTTTAGCTTTTGCGAAGGCCTCTACCTTCTCAGTATTCTCTTTTAATACATCCCTATACAGCATAGGGCGATCTCTATTGCTCCACATAACTGAGTGCCTCAGGAAATCTTTCGGAGAAGCCACTTCAGGACCTAGAACCTCTATTAATGCCGGTGCTGTCTTTGCCCATTGAGTTTTAATTCGATCCAATAGTCTTTTTTCTTGGCTGCTAACAAAACCAAACTTCTCATAATCAACTTTAAATTCACTAGGTTCATTAACTGATTCAACTAATGAAAGTAACAACCCTTTAAAATCAATAGTCGAAGTGCTTTTTGGCATTGGGTTATTTTGAATATCAAAGTTACTAGCATCTGACGCCCTATTAACTACCTCAAATAATAGTTTAGCAACTTCATTTATCGGTTGCTTACCCATAGCCTTTACAACCTTTGCTTCAGGAACTCCTAAATTTACTAAGGTCTCACTTAAAAGAGCATTATTTAAATATTTGTTGTAAACTGACTGAACACTTTCAATAAAATCCGCAGACAACCCTTTTTTGCCTTCTAAGAACTTGCGCGCCATACCTGCCCCCCAAACTCTATCGATCTCACCGTACAAACCAAAAGGCTCAACATGTGGCAAAAATTGTATGCGCCCGAAACCAGAGTTTGTCGATGAAGTTCCGTAATCTATATACTGACCATTAATGTTAATATTAGATTCAGAAGTTGCTCCATGATAAATTCTTTGCAAATGCACCTTAGCCAACTGCCTTGTCAGCCTATAGAGCCATTCATCAACGGAGGCCACATGGGCCTGTAATTTTGAACTTGCATCGCTGGGTAAATGCTTACTCAACTCCGACTGACTAGCGTCTCTACTTGGAAGCACATTACTTAATTTTTTTAGGTTTTGCTTAACCCTTTCTTTGTCTTTTTCATCTGACATAACTGTACGTCTTACAAAGTGCCCCGCTCGAAGTGGGTCTTCTCTAATAATGAGCACAGCTGGCTCACCACCCATTGTAGTAATTCCAGTTTCGATTAGGGCAACAACGCGATTGGCACCATAAGGAAGCGTCCTGCTTAAAAACTCTCCCCATATAACCTCTTTAATACTTTCATGAAGCCCTGCATACCCCTCTTTATGGGCATGATGGCTATCGTTGTGCATAGGAGTGAGCCCAATCCCCTTAATTTGAACATCACCAACAATTCCTGCACGCGCAGACCCTTTGTGCATACCCATACCCTCACCACCGTAGTAGTAAGCATAAGCTAATCTGCTTTCAGTGGTTCTGAACTTTTCATCTACACTTTCACTCATCCAAGCAAAGGACTCTAATATTTTTTCATTTAATTCTTTTGCGCTAAGACTATCTGGGTTTATTCCATAATCTTTCATTAATTCAGGGTTATGATAAAGGACTTTTGCATTTTTTAACCTATATACATTAAACTCCTCAAATGAGTTTTCCCCAAGAGTTTTTTCATGAGATGGCCTCGAACTACTTTGATCATTTAAATCTTGAGACTGTACAACAGACCCAAATGCTAAAATCATGAATAATAGAGCAATCATAACTTTAATATTTTTATTAAACATTCATACCTTCCTAATAAACTCTTTTAGGCAGGTAAACTTCAAATTTAGTGCCATCCATAAATGCTCTAAATAGCTAAAATGACTCAATCTAAAAATTTGACTGGCCAAAATAAACATCTATATTATTTGCACGTATGTAATTATGATAATTTGAGCAACTAGAGGCTTCTCAAACTAAACTGATAGAAAACAATTCTGTTAATTTTTTGAATGTGGACTGTTTAATCACATCGTTTTTCACTGTCAAATACATTGGACGATCCACAACCTCCCAATGGGGAACTTCCACTTTTCTGATTTGCCCAAAACGCTCCCACTCTCCGGCAACCAATTCAGGTAAAAAACCTAAATGATTAGTATGCCTAACCACTTCTACTGCCGCAGTGGCCGTGGAAGTTTCATGCCCTCTAACACGATCTTTTATTTCTAAAGGGCAACCATCATTACCAAAACGCACCCCTTCAGTGGACCAATACACTGGGTATACAAATGGATATTTTAAAATACTGCTATTTTTGGGCCTTTTAGCAATCTTATGGTTAAAACGGCAATAGAGATGCCAACGCATTTTCCCAATCTGAACAGATGTCCAAGTCTTTGGCCAATCTAGGTGATCATTATGAACACAAAGCTGAAAGCCGTTACGTAGCCCCACTGAGGTAAACTGGGTTGGCGGAAGATCAATCATCCTAAAACGAGTGCGTTTAGTAATTTCTTCAAAGCTCTCTAAAACCTTTGGCAGTAAATGAGTAGTTACAAATGATGTTGAGGCAAAACACAATAAACGGTCTTGCTCTCCTTTTTTTAACTCTCCTTGCAGCTCAAGATGAGTATCACGCAGACTCTCTAAGTAAGGGATTAAAGCCTCGGCTTCTGCAGTAGACTCAATTCCACTAATTGACCTATTGATTAAAGTTAATCCAAGTCGATGCTCTAAGCTTTTTATAGTTTTCGAAATTTGCCCAGGGGTTGTGTTTAAACGCCTTGATAATTCACGAATGGAGCGTGTTTTAATGAGCTCTAACAGCACTTGAATATCTTTAAATTTAATATCGTATATACTACTATTTAAGTTCATAATATCAATGAGATAGCATAGCGTTTCATGTATGGCAACACATGTTTCAATATTATCGCTTATCATTTAAAGAACTATCAGTTAATTTTCAGTTGGATCAAAGTTTAAAAACAATTATGAGGAGAAAAAAATGAACAGAAGAGAATTACTTAGAAAAGCAGGATTAAATGCAGTAATTGGAGCAGTAACGTTAAAGGTTGTACCAAGCCTTGCACAAAGCAGTACAACTGAATCAACTTTAATTGGTGAAATTGGGGCCAACCATGGTCACGAAATTCCCACCATAACTGGTGAGGAGTTAATGGCTCTCGCTAGGGATTTGAGTGATAATGAAACCACTAAAGTTGATATTAAGGGACGCAGTAATCACCCTCACTCCATTTTATTATCAAAAGAAAATATTGGCGCACTACTCATTGGTGAAGAACTTGAGCTAGTCTCAGTTGGCGGAAGTCACAATCACACAGTCAATCTTGTATTAGAGAAAAATTAAAAAAGGAGATACCCATGAAAATAATATTAATAGCCTTAACTGTACTATTTAGCTTAGGAGCACACGCAAAGAATGGAGTGGAGTCACAGGTTGCCTGTGAGTTCCCAGCAGGACATGACATCAAACGAGTTATCATTCAATCTGGTGAACCGGGAAACATTAGAATACACTCCAAAGGCACCCACTTTGAAAAACTGTTACCTGAAGAAGGACGTGGAGGAGTTTTTGGACAATTATTATTTCCAGCAACAATAGAGCATAAAAATGATGGCCAAAGAATCCAATATGCACAAGTAACAAGTCGCCAGCTTGGAACTATTAAGATCGCATATACTTGTAATCGTCGAAGCTCACAACTTTGTGACTTTAGAGACGGGTCCACAACAAAAACATCACGGGTGACCTTTAATATTGATGGCGAAGTTTTAAAGTTTAACGGTAGAGACTTTCCTGTATGTACTAGAACAGTTATTCAATTATAACTAAACTAAGTATCTAATCTTTTAAATCAGGGCCTGTTGACGTTTTAGTTAGTTAAGAAGCTAGCTGAAACGTCAACAGGCCCTACAATATCTATGGCTGAGTAACTAAGTTTCAGCTTATTTTCAAACTAAACAAGATATTATGTTACAGGATCTAAGTCTTGGAATTCATGGCTCTCCCCCCCTTATAAAACACTTATTTTGTTCTTACTTGCTCCCCTGTTTTAGGAGTGTTGAAATAGTACTTATGACAAAATTCATACTACTTCTAAGCATCTTATTTTTATCATTAAATTCTCAGGCAAAAATGGCCCCAAGTATTGAGTGGAAAAAAATTGAAACTGCCAATTTTGAAATTATTTTTAATGAAAAACACGAAGCTCTAGGCCGACGATATGCCGAATATGCTGAACTAGCCTATCAGTATTTAATTCCCATTTTTAAAGAGGCTCCAGAAAAAACAGCCTTAATTATAAATGACAATACTGACCAAGCTAATGGCTATGCCACATATTTGCCTTACCCACATATGATGATCTACCCCACACTCCCATTACCAGATATGACCATTGGCAGTTTTGACTACTGGGGGCTAGGACTTATTATACATGAATACGCCCATATACTCAGTTTTTACCCTGCTCACGGAGTTTACACCCCTTTTAAATATATCTTAGGAAGCGTTGTGCGCCCATTAGCAATAACCCCTCGCTGGTACTTAGAGGGACTTGCTGTTGCCATGGAAACACGCTTTACCACTGAAGGACGCCTTAGATCTGCTGACACTCAGGCTGCTATTAGAGCCTATATTCAAGATAAAAAACTTCATAAAATGTCCATGTCTAAACTTAATGAGGGCAATAATACATGGCCTTATGGTGGAGCCCCTTATCTATTTGGTTCACTACTTTGGCAAAAAGCTATTGATGAAAAGGGAGAGGGGGTCGTTTACAAACTACTCCAAGATGGTTCCCGTCGCTTTCCATTTACAATTAATAGTGTTTTCAATAGGCAGTTTAACTCCTCACTCCAAGATTTTTTAACCGAACTTTACATTGAGGCCGAAGAAAAATACAAACCCATAAAAACTGATGAAGTAGCCTTAAAAATGGACAAGGACCATCGAATAAAAGATTTTTCTATAAGTCCAGATAATAAAAAAATGATCACTTTACAGTCTAGCCCAGATGATGGAACAAGAATACTATTACATACTCGAAGCAAAAAAGAAGATTTTAAATTAACTGGTGGAAAAGTCTTAGTTAAAACTCAAAACACTGAAAGAATTGGTTGGTTGAATGATTCAAATACAATTTACTATGACAAAGTGGACACCGAACATAAAAGATACAATATTAACTTTAAAATTTTTAAATATGATATCAAAACTAAAAAAGAAACTAAGGTTTCTAAAGAGTCTAGAGATTTTCAACCCCATTTTTCTCCTAACAATAAAAAGTTAGTTTATATTAAAAATGGCCCAGGACAAAACAGCCTCTACATGGCTAACGCTGACGGAACAGGGGAAGAACTCCTATACAAACCAGGGCTTGAGGTTAGACTCTCCTACCCTACTTTTTATGATGATGACCAAATATTATTTACAGAAAGAACTTTCGACGGCAAGCAAATCCTTTATAGCTTAAGCACCAGCAATAAAGAAAAGTATGAAATCTCCCATAAAGATAAGAATATTTTTAAAATTAAAAAATCAGGGAAACATTTTTTATTTGCCACAACAATTAATGGAACTAAAAATATTACTTTAAGTAAGCCACCATTTTTAAAGTTTAGACCACTGACTAAAACTAACACAGCAATTAACAATGCTGTTTGGGACCCGGCCACCAAGAAACTATATCTTTCACAACTTACCTCTGAAGGCAACAAAGCCTTTACTCTCAGCAAGGATTCATTTCTAAAACGCACTCCTAGTGAAGCCAAACCAGTAGTAAAGTATGATTGGCCTAAAGAACCAAAAGTAAAAGAGAGCTTAGCTACTAATTACAAAGTTGAAGGCTATTCTCCATGGAAGTATTTAATTCCAAGGTACTGGATTCCATATGCCTTTAATGTTAACGATGGCTTTGTCTTTCAAGGATCAACCTTTGCTAAAGACCCCTTAGATAAGCATGCATATTCACTTGGCTTAAGTTATGACACTATCACAGAACGTCCAAGCTATAGTGCTGCCTACAAGAACTCAACTACATTTTTAGACATCACGCTGGCCTATGGCTTAATTAATGAACCACTTACTGGCACTACAAACTTTTACGAACACACAACTGGCCTTATTGGCGCAAGCTTTTTCTTACCAAGACTAAGCAACTCATGGCGAGGAGCTCTGGGAGCAAGGTATTTAGGCACGAGGCAAAAACTTTTTCCGGACGAACAAAAAATTGCTGGCCCTACTGCTTCCATCTCATATGGAAAAACTATTAATTACGGTAGACAGCTCAATAAAGGTTTAATCAACTTTTCACTAACACATGAGCATTATTTAGAAATGGATGAGTTTACAAACTTTGATATGACTAAGATGAACTTAGTTTATAATTTTAGCCATTTCCTCCCAAAGAAGCACCACTTAATCTTAAGACTTAATGGAGCCTACTCAGGCAACCTAAAAGACAACAGCAACACTGCCGATGACAATGATGTCATTACTTATGGTGTAAAAACCATTGGTGGAAACTATATTGGCAACCTAGTAAATAGTAATATTTTAATGCGTGGCTACAACTCAGGAGCATTTACAGCCAGTCAAATGGCCGTGGGCAGCTTTAGCTATGGTTTCCCCATTGTTGACTCAATATACAAAGGGCCAAGCACAGGCCCTATATTTTTTAAAAATATAACAGCAAATATTTTCACCGATGCAATTGGCTTAAAAGGCCGTTACATTTTTACTAAAGATGAAAATACTGAAACCACTTATAAAAGAACTAATTGGGATAAAGTTTTTGTAGGCTCTGGCCTTGAGGTCAGCCTTAATACAACAATAGCCTATCATGTACCAGTTAGCTTCGTTATCGGTGGCTACTATGGCTACGATGAAACAGCCACAGGAGGCTTTTCTCCTTTTATTACCTTAGCCATTGGTGGACTAGATGGCCTAGCTAATAACCGTGATGAAACTTTAGGGGCCTTTGCCCACTAATTTATTGAGACATTACTAATGGTATATTTTTTCAGTTTCTGCTTCATCTTTTTTTGAAGATTCAGATTTTTTTTCTTTGGCTTCTCTTTTATTCACTGTCTCTAAAATTTCTGAAAATTTACCCTGTAGATTTATCATCATCTTTTTAATAGCACTGTGATAATCATTGGATGACAATGATGTTTTCACAATTGTTTGATTAAAATTTATTTCTAAATTATATTTTCTTTCAGTCTCACCCTCTGCTTCTTTCTCAACAATTAAATTTACGTTAGTTCCAGGCAGAAGAAAATAATTCAAGATAGAAAGACTTTGATAAAAATAAGCTCTTTGATCTGGGTTAAAATATTCCGGAAGTGTTACTTTTATATTTGATGACATTATACAACCTACCTTCACATAAATGTTTAGCGCGGGCCTTATGTATCTCATGGTGTTAATTGGCTATTACTGCACCTTAATTATAACTCAGAAAGGGATATTTGTGGGAAAAATATGACCTGAAAGGCCTTTACTTAAAGGATTTTTCATAGGGTGTTCAATTTTGATACAATAGGGCTAGGCTAAAGGTTTGTAACACCTAATGGATAACTTAAACTAACTCAATACGTAATGATTTTCATGGAGCTTAACATCTGAAAAAATAATTTTCTTTAAACCATCAAGATCTTCAATATTTTTATACTCTGGGTGTATTTTCACACTGATTTTTCTCTTTTTAATTTTAAGTTTTTTTAAAGAAAATAACCCTGGCTTAGAAAAGCTAAATATACTCCCCCACAGGCCATCAATTGACATTGGAATAACTGGAGCGGCTGTGCTTCCTTTAATTTTAATTATTCCCTTGCGGAACTTTTGAATATTTCCCTTTCTGGTAATATTACCTTCTGGAAATATTAAAACCACTTTACCAGAGCTTAAGTTTTTGCCCACCTTAGCAAAGGCTTGCTTAAGTAATTGTGGCTTTTCTGCTCCAGCAGCAATTGGGATGGCTCCCACTTTTTTTAGAATTAAATTTAAACCTGGAGCTTCATAGTATTCGTAGTCAATAATGAAATGGACATGCCTTGGGATCACAACCATCACTATAAGCCAGTCTAAAAAACTATAATGATTGCAAGCGAGCAAACATGGGCCATTTTTAGGGAAATTCTCAAGTCCTTGCACATCTATTTTATAAAATAATTTTAACCATATCCTAAATAAAGGAAGCCATCTCGTCTCAATAAAATAAATATGCAAACAAAAAAGAATTGGGAAAATTAGTAAAAATAGCAAAATATACAATAACAACGCTTTCGCCCCTGATTTTATAACTCAATTTTAACCTTGATATATAAGAAAACTAAATTAGTAAAAAAACAAGATTATCAGACAGATATTTGACCATATTCTTATAAAAATGCCTAATTTTATATGACTTTCTGCAATATCGCCCCTTTTTCTCACTAAATTAAGAATTATCTCTCTTGTACAAACAGTTATTTTGATTAAAATTTATAGGTAAATAAAATTTTTCTAAAAATGGAATTAAAATGATCAAATATTTTTTAATAATAATCTTATTTTCTAGCCAAGGTTTTACAATGGATAAACTCACTGAATGCCCCAACAAACCCAACTGTGTCTCCAGTCAATCACAAGCTGAGTACGCTCAAATTGCACCATTAAAAATGAATGATGATTTTGAAACCACAAAAAAACGCATCTTAGCAGTTATGAATAGTATGCCTCGCACTAAACTCATTAAAGACGATAATAGTTATTTGCACTTCACTGCTAAAACTCGCATTCTCCGCTTCACTGATGACATTGAGTTTTTAATTGATGAGGCTAATAAAGTGGTCCACTTTAAATCTGCTTCCAGAAAAGGCTATAAAGACTTCGGAGTAAATAGAGAACGTCTAGAAAGCATTAGGAGTAATTGGTAATATGAGCCTAACTTGTGACTCACTATTTAATAGCTTATGGGATCAATATATCACCCTCAATAAAACTGCAGGTGAAATACATCGGTTACTAAAAAATCACTCTGGCGAAAAGCTACTTAATGACCATGTTGCCTTTAGAACATTTAACCACCCCTCGTTTGGCATCAAACAACTGGCAAATACTTATGAAAGCTTAGGCTACAAAGAAAATGGTGAATACCACTTCGAAGTAAAAAAATTATACGCTAAACACTATGAGCATAGCGACAAGAATCTCCCAAAAATTTTTATAAGTGAGCTTTTGCTAGAAAATTTCTCTACTGAGCTCCAAGAAACCTTTAATAGTATGGCCGAACAAACTCCTAAAAATATAATTACTGATGAAGCCGTATCCTTTTCGGGAACACACTGGGAGAGATCTTACAAAACCTATCAAAAGCTCTACGAAGAAAGCCCTTACGGTGCTTGGCTTTATGCCTTTGGCTTCTGCGCCAATCACTTTACAGTTTACTTTAATAGCTTAGACAAATTTTCAGATCTCGAGGAGCTAAATACTTTTTTGAAAAAAAATAATTTTGTACTTAATGCCAGCGGTGGCGAAATCAAAGGTTCACCTGAGCTTTATTTAGAACAATCCTCTACAATGGCTAATGAAATTGAAGTTCAGTTCACAGACGGATTTTACAAGATTCCAAGCTGTTATTATGAGTTTGCCAGAAGGTACAAGTTGCCTGACGGAAGTATTTACCAAGGTTTTGTTGCGGGTTCTGCTGATAAAATTTTTGAAAGTACAAATAAAATAAACTAACCATTAACAAAGGAAATAACTATGATTAAAATCGTATTATTTATTGCAACACTCTTAGCATCTGCTATTAGCCTGGCTTGCCCTAACCTAACTGGAAATTACACTTGCGATGTTGGTGGCGAAGTGAGCATTGGCTACACCGTTATGGATGGTATCTTTGAATTTAATATCAACGATGAATATTTTTTCGTAGACAGCAATACAAATCCAATTGAAAATGACAAACGCTCGGGAACTTATGTTTCTTACTGTTCAGAAGATAGTCACTCGCTCCATATAAACCAAAACTTTGTGTACAAAGACAATATTGATGAGCCACCAATTGATTATAGACAAGAGTTTTATTTTGCAAATGATCAGTTAAAAATCAAATCTAGTTGGCATCAAACTATTTTTTACACTTCAAGCTGCAGAAAAATTTAATTTTATCTCCTGGTTTTAAGTTTTGAAATTAAAACTTAAAGCTAGGAATAATTTTCCCAATTTTAGTAGCCATATCTTGATAGCTATTTTCTTAATATCTAAAGCCCAGAAGCAGCCACTAACTATATAAAATTTCAGTATAATAAGAGATAATTTCTATGTAGTGAAAGCTGTTTTTATATTCCTTGTAGCCCTACTTTCTAGCCTCAGTTTACATGCTAACGAGTTTGATTTTGGTTTAAGTTACTCCTATCTTCGTGCAGAATCTAATCAAACTGGCAGCCCTAGTGAATTTTTATTTGATCCAGCCCTTAAAGCTCACCTTGATTACACTTTTAATGTTACAGAAACCCAAGTGCTTTCTTTAGGTGCTGACTACTCCATGTACAAAGTGGATGCAGCCAATCTTGCGTTTTATTTAGGTGAAACTGACTTCAAACCTCTCAATTATCATGGACGATATTCAATGTGGATACGACATGGGTTTAACTTTATTGTTCACGGTGGACAGAAAGAGTTTCCAATATACACTCTCTCAAACCTCATAGTAGATTTTGCAAAATTTAGACCCTACTACTATGGGCTTGGAGTTGCTATTAGGGCTAAAAATAGCCTTGGCACTTTAGAGGTTGAGTATTTATTTAAATATATTCCTGAAACTGAACTAGATGGAGGTTCTTGGACTGGTAATGCTCAAGAATTAAAAGTTCACTTTAACCTTGGCCGCAAAAAAAACCACTCAGCAAAACGCCCTGGCTTTTTTGGTAAAGTAAACTTCACACATTATAAGCGAGCAGCCATAGAAGGTAATTACGGAATCTTTTTTAATTATAACTTTTCTCACCTCACATCCGACCTTAACTATGACTATAAACTTGATGAGCGCATAATTGGCCTCTATTACAAATGGCGAATCACTAACCCATATAGAAGGAACTAATTAGAAGTGCTTAGACGGCCCATATCTTTTTTACTTGTTTTCTCTGTTAGTTTTTTACTTTCTTGTGACACCGAACAAAATATTTTAGGCGTTGGTAGCCGCTTGGGGCTTGGTTGTAATTACTATGACGTCATCCCTCCAGAGCAAATTGAAACTTTAGACGAAGTAACAATTGCAGCTGTTACTAGAAGCCCTGAATACACATGGACTGAAAGTGTAGACTTTTGTGGTGTGGTAGGATATCAGTTCGCCATTGGCACTACTCCTGGCGGAGAAGAATTAGTCCCCTATAAAGATATTGGCTTAGTCTTAACCTACCGCGAGCTCGGACTGACCCTAGACTCTTCAGCTTTTTATTACACATCCATTAGAGCTGTTGATGCTAAAAATAATTACGGCGAACCTATTATAAGTGACCCTTGGCAACAACTAGATCCTGTTCGTGACTTACCAAATTTGATTTTACGCCTAGATGCTAACTCATTAACTTCTATTAGAGATGAAAGTAATGACCCCGCAGGCTCAGGCGGTTTTAGCGGTAATGTCGATCGCTGGAATGACACTTCCACTGGCGGTGCTTCACATAACTTCTTTGCCAAGACCGCCACCTATATGCCCACATTCAACCCTTCTGGCTGGTTAGACTTTAATGGTATAGATCAAGCACTCACCGTCCCCGATCATGTTGAGTTGAATATTGGAACTGTTGCCCAAAGAAACTTCACTGCTGTTTTTGAAACTGGAGCTGATATAAATACTAAACAAGTGATTTATGATGAAGGCGGTAATGTCCGTGGAATGAACTATTATATTTCTGGTGGACGATTTTACTGTGGCTTTTATAATCTAATTGAAGATGGTGATGGTATACAGCCATTTACTTATGTAAGTACCCCAATTTCCGCTAATACAAGATATATTGCCACTTGGGTTTTTGATTACACAAACTATACCGGACCAACAGGACCAGATGGCTCACTCAATTGCTTTGTGAATGATGTTTCTATTGGCACAACCACATCCACTTCAAAATTATTTGCCCACTCCGGTGATATTGGACTGGGAGGATTTATTAACACCACCTACTTTCATGATGTAGGAGCTATAACTGGTGATGGTGGCTATTTTAATGGAAAAATTTTTGAATTTATGATTGTAAATGGCGCACCAGCTCCAGGTGATGTAAGCACTATCTACCAATATTTAAGTGATAAATGGAGTGTTCCTTAGTATTTATTAATATAAAATATTGTGCACATTTTAAACAATATTGTTTTTCATTGGTCTAACCGCATAAAAATTTAATTTTATGTCAGTGCCATTTTATCCCCAGCCACCTCATCTATATAATGTAAAAAAACATATTAGTTTTATTTAAATTTTAAATTATTTTGACTCCAGCCTTGGAGCCAACTTGTCCCTAGTTATTTTTCAGCCTTATTGATTTGTTTTGAAGAGTTCCTTAATTTAATAAAAAAATTTTTTAAGGGGAAAATTATGAATAAAAATATTTTTATTTTTAAGCGAATACTAATTAGTTTTTTAATTAGTTTACTTTGCTTTCCGGGTGTATCAAACGCCGACGAATTTAGCAGCAAAGCTAAAACCGAAGATAGTGGTATAAAATTAATGGCTCGTAGAGATCGCGGCGGAGATGATGACCGCGATGAAAGAGTTCGAAGACGACGTGAAGAACGTGAACGTCAACAAGAAGAAAGAAGACGCGCACAAGAGCAGCGTGAGCAACAACAGCGTGAAC
>CALLBC010000235.1 GCA_938001965.1 uncultured Bdellovibrionales bacterium
ATTGGAGCGGGTGATCGGGCTCGAACCGACGGCCTCGACCTTGGCAAGGTCGCGCTCTACCAACTGAGCTACACCCGCTTTAGCGAAACTGAAAAGTAATTGAATTGTGGCTCGTTGGCAAGTGCTTTTGTTGATTACACAGCATTTAAAAACCAATGAAATCAGGGTTTTATGCTACAAAATTCAGCTATATGGCCTATTTGCAGGCCCTAGAGAACATTAGAGCCCTTAAGCTATTTTTTATTATTATATAGTAAATACCGCGAAGACTCATAATAGCCCTCTAATATTTTACTCATTTTTTCGTACTCACCCGGGAGCTCAGTGTTTAAAAGAGTCAAAGGCTCTTCGCTTTTATAATTGTATAGCTTGGGTTCATTTTTATCGGTGTTTACCAAAATTAAGTCATCAGCAATTAACATGCGCTCACCGAGTTGTGAGTAATTATTAAATGTAAACACAAAGCTGGGTTCAATACGATTGAACACATCCACACCTAGTGTATAGTTAGTATACTTTTTATTTAATAAACCCATCACACTTGGGAATATATCAATAATACTCATTAATTTATTACTAACTTCACCGCGACGAAACATTTTTCGATTATGAAAAATAATGGGCACATGTCGCTTTTCTAACTGAAAGGCTTTAGAGCCAGCCGTCACATTCTCAGCCTTCTCTTCTGGTAGGCCATGATCTCCAGTAATTACAAACAATGTGTCCTTATAGTAATTTGATTCTTTAGCAAGTTTCATATAATGACCTAAGCTATAGTCTGAAAAGCGTAAAGAGTTTAACTGCTCCATTGAGTAAAAACCATTTTCTTTTAATTTCTCTACTTCTAAGTTATTTTCAAGTAACTTAAAATCAAGTTTGTTCTCTGGAATAGTATATGGACGATGAAAACTAGCCGCTTGAACAATAGCTACAAATGGCTTGTCAGATTTACGAGAATTTAAAATTTTATTGGTTTGAATAAATAAATCTAAATCACTTAAACCCCAAACATCTGTATCAGGAATGTCGTAACTCCCCTCCTCATAAATCTCAAGACCACTTATATTATTGGTAAATACAGCTCTAATATTAGCCCAATTTGCACTTCCGCCAATAAAGTAAAACTTCTCATACCCCTCAAATTGATCCATGATGATTCTTTGATTAATTACAAATGGATTCCTTGAGGATGTTTTAACTCTCCCCACATCTGGAAGTCCGGTTAAAAGTCCAAACACCCCTCTAGCAGTTCCTTCTGTGGGAGTATAAGCATTGCTAAAGGAGTAACTTTCATTAGCAATTTGCTCTAGGTATGGCGTTGGCCTAAGTTTGTTATTCATTAAGTTTGTTTTGTGCATGGCCAAAGATTCCATAACTACAACAATAACATTCATTTTTTTATCTGTCCCTGCAGGACTATGAGTGCGTAAAAAACTTAGATCATTTTTACTGTTAAATTCTAAGTGGGACTTCATATCTGGATAAAATTCACTGACTTTTTTTTCATCAAATGTTTGATCTTTAAATCGCAAGGTTTCAAAAAAATACAGAACTGGATTTAGCGACAAATGGTTTATAAACGCAGTCTTTGAAAAAAATGCTTCACTCCACCTCAGTGGGTAATAACTGATTTTTCCGTAAGCACCTACTATAAAAAAGACAATAAAAGCAATAATTGGTAGAAGCTTAGCTTTTTTATCTGCCAGCAAACCTGAATTATTAGCTTTAAAAATAAATTTTCTTATAAACTTAAAGTAACCGAACATTACTAAGCAAAAAACAGAAAGAATCAATATCATGGGGTATGATTTAAACATCATACCTAGAGTAATCATTGGGTTTTCAAAGAATTGTAAAACTGTTCCGTTAATTCTGGTTCCTAAGTATGCGAAATGACCAATATCCAAGAAAAACACTGAAAGCCAAATAAAGGCTATGTCTGTATAAAGTAAACTCACCCAAAAGTTTAATCTGTCCTTCTTCTTAAACAGTGCATAAATAATTAAAAATGGAATTAATAAAATTAAGGCGAACCTTAAATCAAAACGAAACCCAAGACTGAAAGCCGTTAGAGTTTCTGGCAGATTGGTCCCAAGTTCATTGCCTGAAAAACTAAAGTGAAAGACCAAGCGAAAAATAGTAAAAATAAGTAAATGAAACAAGACAAACCTAATACTTGTTTTTAACCAATTGCTCATAATCACCTACTTATAAACTTTTAATAAAAAAACCCGCAGCCAAAGGGCAACGGGTTAATATTAATTATATTTTATACTAAAATTATTGTCCAACAGCTTCTTTAGCAGCATCTTTCATGTCGCCAGCTTTATCCATAACTTTTCCAGCAGCATCTTTCGTAGCGTCAACAGCGTTTCCTGCAGCGTCTTTAGCTGTGTCAGCAGCTTTATCAACAGCATTTCCAGCAGCATCTTTTACATCATTTGCAGCGTCTTTAGCTGTATCAGCAGCTTTATCCATTGCGTTTCCAGCAGCGTCTTTCATGTCGCCAGCAGCGTCTTTTGCTTTATCCATCATATTTCCAGCAGCTTCTTTAGTCGTGTTTACAGCATCACCAACGCTATCTGCTTTCTTTTCTAAACAACCTGTAAATAACCCACCCATCACAATAATACTTGCAGCAATTAGTAATGCCTTCATTTTGAACTCCTTAGTTCTTGTTAATATTCCATATCTAATTAAGTTCTAACTGTTCTAATACAGAAACCTAATGCTGTGAAGTCTTTTACTTGAGTTTTAGACACAGAGCTATATCACTTAGTAATGCTCTGCATAAAAAAGCGAGAGCCTTTTAAAGGGCTCTCGCTAAAAGAAAATAGTAATGTAACGAACTATTTAAAATTATTTTTTAGTATCAGGGATATCGTCCTTTCCTAAAGCATCACACATTGGAATTGTGTAGAAAAACTTTCTGTAACCAGGGTGAGCGTCATCAGCGTGAGCAGCTTCATTCCAGTAAACTTTATTAGAGAAGTTATTTTGTAAGTTATAAACTTCAATAGTTTGAGTTAAAGGAAAAGTTGTTGCAACTGGCTCACGATCACAAAGTCTGTATAAAGTTCCGCTTTCGCCTTCTTCATTCCATCTTGGGTGACTAGATGGTAGATCCATGCCTTTTACCCAACGACAGTTTACTTCTTTTGAAGTTGTTCTGTTTACTGATCCAGATGGAGTGTACTGCTCCCATTTAGAACACTTTGGAATGTAGTAACCTCTGAAGTGGCTATCGTTATATTGGTCTTGAGTTAGAACGTCTAAATTAGCATATTTACCAATAACGTCACTTCTTCTGTCTTGATCTAATTCATACTCAAACTCAACACAACGGTTAGCATTAGTGTTTGTTTTAGAAACAAAGTTTTGACCGTTAAAACAAGCGTCAAATAAAGCTAAGCCTTCAGCTGGGTGCTTTACTTTTGCCACTACTAAATGATTTTTTTGAACAACGTTAAGCATTCTTTTAGAGATCTCTTTTGTTTTAAAGAAGTCACCTAAACCAGCTGAAGCTGTGCTAGTTAAACCTAGTGATAATACTACTGCTATAATTAATTTCATTTTTCCCTCCTGAGGATAAATTGTATTTTTGTTTTTGTTTGCAGGAACAGTAATATTTTTTTGCACAAAATTTGTAAATTTAATTCAGGAGCGCAATTTTATTATCATTTCATGTAGTGAATTCTTTGTTTCAGATCAAAGCGAACATTCTCTTGAGTATTTCACGCGAACCAATTTTTGGACGCAATGAATCATATTAAACGGTAAGTATGTAAAAGTGTAAAATTTACATGTAGTTAATCAAACAATTTTTGCAAGCAACTTAATCCTAAGCCTCTTAGCTTCAATATATTATAGATACAATAGAGTTAACTAATCAGTATTAAGCTCGAACATCAATTAAAGAAAATTTTGATCTATTAAACAGTTATATATAGTTCTTGAGTACTCAATATGAGACTCCCTTGAATACTTAAGCTTTGTATATATTTGAGCTAAGTTCTTTACACCAGAATCAAGCACCATTTTTCTAAGTTCTGGTACCTCATTATAGCGCTTCCAGCCTGATATTTCTTTATCCTTATATATAGTCAGTATTTCCTCATCTGAATACTCCTTATAGATGTCGTAATGAACAATGCCTTTTAAGGGTAAACGCCTTCTTTCTTTTGGTGCTTCATCGGGATAACCCAAGGAAAAACCCACCACCGGAACTACGTTTTTAGGACAATTCAATACTTTTGCGATCTTACCACAGTTTGCCAAGGTTGTTCCTAGGTAACAAAGTCCTAAACCATGAGATTCAGCTGCTAAAGCGGCGTTTTGTGAGGCTAAAATTGCATCTATAGATGCAATCATAAAGCTCATAAAATTATCAAAGTTATCTGGAGCATGAGAAAGCTTAACCCACCTTCTCATTCGATGAAAATCAGCACAAAAAGTTATAAAAACAGGGGCCTCCATAACCATTGATTGATTAAAATGAAGTGGGCTGAGCTTTCTTTTTACATTAACATCTTTAGTTACAATAATACTGTAGGCCTGCATATTCCCTGAAGAGGAAGCCTTTGTTGAAGACTCTAGAATACTATCAATTATGTCTTCAGGCACCGCTTTGTCCTTATACTTTCTTATAGAACGATGCCTGGACATTAGCTCTTGAGCTTTGGTATTCACTTGTCATCCTCATAGATTAACTCAGCAGATAGTTCAGCTCTTACTTTTTTCTTTCCTTCATCGAGATAAACATCTAGATAGCCGGTCAGTTTATCATCAGAAAAATAGCTGCCTTCTATATAGCCTTCAATAATTATTTCTTTGCCGTTTTCAATAGCTGTGGTCTTAAAATTAATACTAGGGTCTGCTTTATATCCCCTACGACCTTCAAAATTAGTTGTAAAAGCTCCCGGTACAGTCAAAGATCCTTTAATTATTAGTTTGTCTTTAAGTGAAGACTCCAAGACTAAAATATCGTTAAACATGGTTCCAGCAAAATTGACCTTAGCTAAATATACGAGCTCAGCCTGACTAACACTTGAAACTACTAACCCAAGTAAAATTACAAAACTTTTCATTATTATATTCATTAACTCACTCCTTTTAATTAAAAAATGCCTTTATGGCTTAGTGAGATTAATTTAAATGAATACGCCTTCCATATCTATTGAATTAAAATTGATATTATGTGAATTTTAATCATATTTAATAGTTTATATATGACTTTTAATCATATTAAGACTATTCTCTGAAAAATATCAGCAAGGGGTTGTTTATGGATTTTCAAAGATTAAAATACTTTTGCACGGTGGCAGAAACTGGAAGCATCACAAAGGCCTCCGACTTATTAGGCATATCCCATAGTGGATTATCAAAAGCCATTTCACTTCTACAGCAAGAGTATGAGCAAAAATTATTCTTACCTGTTGGCCGAGGCCTTGAGATTACCGATGAAGGAAAGAGATTATATGGAAAAGCTAAAGAAATACTAAGCTTAGTTAGCAATTTAAAAAATAACCAGTCTGAAACTAAAAACACTATTCAATTTGGCTTATCTGAACTGCTTTCTGTGACAAGCGCTGCCTACTTAATTAAAGAACTTGAACCTTTATCTGTTAAAGCCTTTCAGTTTGATGTTGGCGAAATGGAAAATCAAATCTTAAAAAAAAATATAGATTTTGGCTTTGGCTTTGTACCATTACCACAGAAAGATATTGAATACTTATCAATTGGCAAAGTCACACTAAACTCCTATGCCCATAAAAATTTATTGAAAAAATTCTCTGCCACAGACATCCCCTATTGCATTCCAACCTCTGAATATGACAACAACCCAATGGGCTATAAAAAACGAGATGGCTGGACTGATATTATCCCTAGAAATCCTCATTTTTTCATGGGTAATTTTTCCATGTCATTTCAGCTATTAAAAAATGAAGTTGGTGCAGCCTACATACCAGACTTTGTGGCAAATTTAGTAAATAAAAAGAATAAAACAAATAAATTAATAATGATTCCTGAACACAAAAAAGCTCAAACAGAAAGAGAAGTGTTCTTAATCAAGCTCAAGAATAAAGAGGAGTCTAAAGAAATGAAGAAAGTTAGTAAAATTCTTAGAAAACTAATAAAGACTAAGTAAACAATTATCTTATCAGGTTATTGATTGAATTCTTTAACGTAATGATATTAAATTTTTAATCGTTATTGTAT
>CALLBC010000236.1 GCA_938001965.1 uncultured Bdellovibrionales bacterium
TTAAAAAAGCAGTGAAAGGGACAATACGCTCAAGCTTTTTAAACTCAGGGCAAATTTGTTTATGTGGTTCACGTGTATTTATTCAAGAGGGTATTTACGATGAGTTTATGGAAGAGTTCACAAAACAAGTGAAGGCACTTAAAGTTGGTGACCCAAGCGATAAAGATAACTTTATGGGCCCTGTGGTTTCAAAAGATCAATTTGAAAAAGTAAAGGCTGCCATTGCTCAAGCCAAAAAAGAAAATGGCGTAATACTTTGTGGTGAAGAAAACTTAGACTTACCTGAGCAAAATAAAGAGGGCTATTTCATTAGGCCAACAGTAATTACAGATTTAACCGACTGTTCTGATTTATGGCAAAAAGAAATCTTTGGTCCAGTAATTACTGTACGACCTTTTAAATATGCTCATGAGGCTGCAAAGCTTGCCAACACAAGCAGCTATGGCTTGTCCGCCAGTATTTGGACAAAAGATTTATCAAGAGCCCATAAGGTGGCCGCAGAAATTGAGGCTGGAACAGTATGGGTTAACACATGGCTTAAGCGTGATTTAAGAATGCCATTTGGAGGTTGGAAACAATCGGGCATTGGCAGGGACGGTGCCGAACACTCACTGTCTTTTTACACAGAACAAAAAACAGTATGTATTAACTTTGGATAGGAATGTATTTTCATGCTTTTAAATTCAGAATTTTTTTGTATTAAAACCAACGACGCTAACGGCAGCATCGCGTCTTTGCCTAGCGTCACTTCGTGCCGCAAGTCAGATACGCGAAGCGCGACGCGATGTTAGTTTTAATACAAAAAAATTCTGAATTTAAAAGCATGAAAAATAAGTAATTTTATTTAATTAAATTATTGGAGTTATTTTATGAAAGGTCAAATCGTAGCAGGGGCTTTAGCGCCACATCCGCCGCATTTAGTGTACGGAGAAAACCCACCGCAAAATGAGCCTAAGTCTGAGTGTGGTTGGGAAGTTTTACGTTGGGGGTATGAATCCTTACGTGAAAATTTAAATAAAGTGGATCATGATGTGTTAATTGTTCACTCGCCTCATTGGCGTACACAAACCTCCACTCACTTTTCTGGTGTGGAGCGTTTAAAGTCTTTGTCGGTTGATCCAGTCTTTCCCAATTTATTTCGTTACAACTATGACATGCAGGTGGATGTGAGTTTAGCTGAAGCCATGTATGAAGAGTCTAAAGCCTTAGGCTTACCGGTTGAGATGATGAGAAATAAAAACTTTAGAGTGGATTATGGGTCTATTGTAAGCTTACATATGGTTAACCCAGCTTGGAATAAACCAGTGGTTGTTGTTTCCAGCCAAGGTGGTGCTCAATATTATAATATCCATGTCATGCAAGATATAATGACCACTTTAGGTAAAGCTACAAAAAAAGCTATTGAAGCCTCCGGTAAAAAAGCAGTGCTCCTTGCGAGTCACTCACTGTCCCATCGTCACTTTGTGGAAGAGCCAGAAATTCCTGAGGATATGTCTAAAGAGTATATTTACAATCACGGCCAATATATTTGGGACATGAAAATGATTGAGTTAATGAAAAAGGGAAAAATGCGTGAGTTTATGGATGTGCTTCCAGACTTCACAGAGATGACTGAAGCTGAAACCCACGGCGGTGGACTCATTTGGATGATGTCGGCAATGGGTTACCCTGAGTATCCAGCAAAAGTGCACGCCTATGGCACGGTGATTGGCACTGGTAATGCTGTGGTTGAGTGGCAACCACAGGTTTAATATTTTTTAAAGAGGTTTAAAATGAGTGAAGAAAATCAAAATAACATAATTGGTGGTTACTATTTGCCGGGATTGCCGCAAATATTATTGGCTCCCGATAAACATGCTGCTTGGAAAAAAGTGAACCTTGCTTTTCAAAAGGTTCGTGATGAAATTCAAAATAGTGGGGCAGACTTATTATTAATTTATAGCACTTACTGGGCCAGTGTTATTGGTCATCAAATTCAAGCTCGCCCAGAGCCGGAATGGACTCATGTGGATGACCAGTTTCATTCCTTAGGCGAGATCTCTTACAAATTTAAAATGGACGCTCAATTTGCCAATAGTTTTGAAGATGAGTGTATTGATAAAGGTCTTACAGCAAGAACTATTGATTACCATGGCTTTCCAATTGATACAGGTTCAGTGGTGGCCTTAAAGCTTATCAATCCTGATAATAAAATTCCGGCAGTGATTGTCTCTAGTAATGTTTATTCTGACCGTAGTGAAACTATAATATTAGGGAAGTCGGCCCGATCCGCCATTGAAAAAACGGGTAAAAAAGCAATTGTTCTTTGTATATCTTCTTTGTCAAATCGCCTACTAGAAAACACAGAGGAAAATGCAGAAAAAATATATTCTAAAAAAGACGAAGAGTGGAACCAAAAAGTTTTAGAGTTTTTTAAAGAAGGTCGTTTAGAAGACCTATCACAATTATCAAGGCAGTTCCATAAAGAGGCTAGAGTTAAAAAAGTAAATAGCTATAAGCCAATGTGGTTTATGTCTTCAGTGATGGGTGAGACTAATGATTACGATGGTGAAATTTATGAGTACCAAACTATTTTAGGCACCGGGGCTGCGGTGGTTGGTTTTACACCAGCTCCCAACAAGGCCAATCAACTTGAGTTTGATGAGGAAAGCCCAGATGTGTACGAAGGCGAAAAAGATGTACTTGGTGATATAGAATTCCCAGAAAGGAAGAACTTAAGCACTAAAACTGATAATAGCACAGGGGCAAGGTCTTGAAAGAAGTAGTTAAAGGGAAATACCCATCCACCTCCCTAGGTGATCAGGAAAAAGGAATACCAACAGGCCGCGATGTGGAATGGGAACCATTAGTTGATTACCGTCGTAACGGAGTTAGTGAAAATACAATTCATGGAGCCATTGCTTGGTATAGTGGTGATAAGTTAGTTCACTCATTTGGTGGGAATGTGCTGTGCTATGGGCGCAGTATGATGAAGCCATTTTACATAAAAGTTTTTGCTGATCTTTTAAAAGATAAAACTAACTGGAAGCAAAAGGCCATAAGTATTGCCAGCCATAATGGAACGGTTGACCATGTTGAAGCCGCTCTGTCTTTACTCAACAGTAGTGAGCGCGGGCTTATGCGCACACCAATGGACTTGCCATTAGTTCAATTTGGCCGTCAGGTGAGGCGCCCGAGGCGTTGGTATAATAACTCTTCAGGGCATCATGCGGCTATTTTATTAGGTTGTAGGTTAAAGGGTTGGAACAGGGCCGGTTATACATTGCCTTCCCATCAAATCTTTGAAAGTTATAAAGAGGTTGTAAGAAGTTATTTAGGTAAGGACTGGAAGCCATTAAAAATTGCTCGCGATGGAGATGGCTTACCCACCTGTTCAATGACGGTGGATGAGCTAGCAAAATGCTATGCTGGTCTTTCGCAGCGACGCCATGAAGATTGGATCTGGGAGTCCATGGTAAAAGAGCCTGACTTAGTGGGTGGTTATAACCGTTTAGACACCACCATTATTAAATCCTGCGGTGGAAAAGTGATTGCTAAAGAAGGAGCCGATGGCCTTTTAGGTATGGCTATAGAGCACCCTGATTATAAAGATGGTTTGGGTGTGGTCATTAAAATTGCTCACGGCTGGAATCCGCAAGCCACTTGGTATGTGGCCCGCGGCATTTTAGGCACATTGGGTTTTGAATTGCGTAACCCGTATCCACTGCAAAGACAAAAGGCATTTTTAGTTCCTGGTATTGTTCCTGAAAATCTTTTGGATCCGCTTAAGCAAGTGAACACATGGGATGATTGGGATCCAGATAATGATCGTTGGTATTATGATTTAAAAAAACATGAAGGCCTTTGGGGCAATTTATAAAAGGAGTAAAAAAATGTCTGAAAAAATTATGACAGAAGGGGCTCCCGAGCCAGTGGGTGCTTACCCACATGCAAGAATTGAAGGAGACTTCATTTTTTTATCTGGTGTAGGTCCAAGAGAGAAGGGCACAAAAGTGATCCCTGGTGTTACTTTAAATAAAGACGAAGAAATTATTAACTATGACGTAGAAATTCAAACTGAGTCAGTGGTTAATAATGTTAGAATGATCTTAGAGTCTATGGGTAAAAGTTTAAATGACGTTATTGATGTACAAGTGTTTTTAACCAATATGAAAAAAGACTTTAAAACATTTAATAAAGTATATGCAAAACACTTTACTAATATTGGAGCAACGAGAACTACCATTGAAGTGGGTGCTTTACCAACTCCTATTGCGGTTGAATTCAAAGTGATCGCGAAGGCTTAGGGCTATTTAATTAAATGTTAAAAATAAAATTAAACCGTAACTTACGAAAATCTATAAAGCAGGGGCATCCTTGGCTTTATCGCAATGCTATTACAGAGCCTAATGGTATTAGTGACTGTCAAATTTGTAAGGTGGTGGATCAAAAAAACAATATACTGGCTTGGGGTTATTACGACCCACATAGTGTACTTGCTGTTCGTATTCTCTCCACAGAAAGTAAGCCGCCTAATAATAATTATTTTGTTAATAAGATTAAGTCATGTATTGATTTAAGAACTAGTTACTTTGATTTGAACTCAACAAACGCATTTCGACTGCTTAATGGTGAAGGCGACGGTTTGCCGGGGCTAGTTTGTGATGTTTATGGTCAGGTGGCTATTTTACAAACTGATGGTAAGGGGCCAGGGGAGTTTTGGCCACTAGATGTAGTTGCTGAAGTGATTTTAAGCTCTGGGCTTGTTAAATCAGTTTATCACAAAGCGCGCGGCAAAGATGAGATATCTTTGGGGACGTGGGGAGAGCCACTTCCTGAAGATGGTTTTGTTTTAATCAAAGAAAACAATGTAATATTTAATGTAGATTTTGTAACTGGCCAGAAAACAGGATTTTTTTTAGATCAAAGAGATAATCGAGATTACTTAAAATCTTGGTGTAAAGCTAAGTCAGTTGTAAATTTATTTAGTTATACGGGTGGTTTTTCCATATATGCAGGCCTAGGTGGGGCGAGCAATGTGACTAGCGTTGATATTTCTCCTAAAGCCATCGAGTTATGTAATAAAAATTGGGAAGACAATACTATTAACGGTAGCCATGAAGGTGTTTGTGCTGACGTTTTTAAATTTATTGAAGAGTCCCCTAAAAAATTTGATATTGTGATGGTGGACCCGCCATCCATGGCTCACTCAGAAAAACAAAAAGAAACAGCTATTAAAAAGTATACAGAGCTATTTGCAAACTCAGCCAGTCTATTAAATAAAGATGGCCATTTATTTTTGAGCTCCTGCTCAAGTCATATAAATTTTGAAGACTTTTATAGTATAGCTTGTGATGCTTTATCAGCTGCTAGGCTGAAGGGTAAAGTGTTGAGGTACTCTAGCCAAGGCATTGACCATCCGTACTTACATATATGCCCAGAGCAAAGGTATTTAAAGTTCTTACATATAAAAATAACTATTTAAACGCCTTTACAAATCATAAACATTATTGTCAAAAATAGATTAATTAAATTATTTTAGCTATTTAGTCGGCATGTAGAGTTTACACTCTATGTACAAAGGAAGGCCTATATTTGATAGTTTAATCTTAAGTTAATCAATCAAAGTATTAAAGAAGCCCCCTAATGAAAAAAATTATATCTATATTATCTCTAGCTTGCCTATTTCTATCTATCCAAAGTGTTAATGCAAGATCAATTATGCCTGTTGTAAATCTACCTCTGCTTTGCAGTTAATGTTGATAATGCTGATGAAGAGATTGAATTAGAGTTATTAAATGAAGAAGCGTATTCAATTGGTAACGGTGTTAAACTTCATGTAGCTGAGACAATTCAAAGAGTTGGTGGAACCACTATTAATGGTGTTGTTTCAGGACTTGCTTTTGCTGGTGGCGGAAGTCAAAGTTGGAGAATGAACTTATCTGT
>CALLBC010000237.1 GCA_938001965.1 uncultured Bdellovibrionales bacterium
GCTTTGTGCAATCTTTGGAGCTATCCGTTTAAAAAATATGTATGGTAAACAAGTTCGTGGTATTGATCGCAGTACATTTGTGATTGATGAAAATGGAAAGTTACTAAAGGAATGGCGTACTGTGAAAGTAACAGGCCATGCCGATGAAGTACTTTCCTATATTAGTAGTCTTGATTAACTAAAAGGCAGTTCCTTTAGAGTGAATTATTTTTTTTAAAGGAACTGCAACTTACCCAGAAACGAGTATGAAAATACTAAAGTATAAATGGGTTGATTATTGTTTTTATTAGTTAAGATTATTAATAAAAATATTAACCCATAAAGCAAGAATGGCTACCCAGCCAATGGCATAGGTTCTGTATCTACCCACCAAAGCTCCTTTGATAGCATGAAAATAAAAATGCATTAAACGGCTTACAACAAAAACCCATGAGCAAGTAATGGCAAACATTGTATGATCAAGCTTCATGATTATTAAAAAAAGCACTGTTATAAAAAATAGTATAGGCATTTGAAACTGATTATCAAAAGACCGGCTTACAAGTTGAAGTTTGCTAGGAAGTTCGCCATTTTTGTAATCTATAAAAAAACGCCCATCAATTGTTTTAGATTTAATGGCTTTTAGTCGTCCGGCGAACATATAAAGCAGTAAAAAAAATTGAAAAATGACATAAAAAAACACTGGATATATTAATATTGATTTCATATGTGGAGTGTAAATGAAACTAGTTTTCTGTAAATAGTATAAGTGTAATTTTGACAGAATTCTGTAACATATGTCACTTGTTAGAAGTCAGCCTCATTTAATTTACACCTGAAGGCTTGCTGCGGCACACAAAATAATCCTTTAGTCCTTAGTAATTAGTTCGGTTCACACTGTTAGTCTGTCTACTAAAGTTTAGTTGTTAAAATAAAAGTGATAAACTAGCGGTTTAGCCTGAACCAGACTCAACAATCCTTAATTAGAGCCGAAAAGCTCTTTATGGAAAGACTTAGAAAATTAAAAACAGCAGCATGTATACTTTTATTAACCAGTTCACTTTTTATTGCCAGTTGTGAGGACGATCGAATTCTAGTTAATGAGGTTAACCATTGCTCGCGACTAGATTTTGAAGGTATTAAGTGGCCGGAGGCTTTGTCAGATTTAGCAATTGACACATATTCATTAGCTTTAAATATTACTGGCAGTTATGAAGGAGAGAGGAACTGGAGTTCACTAACAAATAACTTTGATGGTCAGGGCATCAGTTTAGGAATTTTTCAACAAAACTTAGGGCAGGGGTCATTACAGCCATTACTAATTAAGGTGGATCAACGTCACAGTAGGATTTTTAGTGAATACTTTGACCAGAGCCAAAGAGCTTCATTAGGTTTTATGTTAAATGCTTGGAGTGATCGAAGAAGATTAAACTCTATAAATGAATTTAGATCCTTGGCCAGTGAAGGTGAAGAAATTACTTTTGATTCATTATCTCAATTCTCAAGTCAAACAGATATTAATTCTGGGGTTGAGCTCTTTGGTAGTGATATAGTTTTGGCAAAAGCATCTAATTCAGTGAACCAGTTTAGTGTTGATTGGGCAGTCAGTAACCTATTTAAAAGTAATGGCAAGTCATTTAAGCCAGAGTGGAAGTGGTCATTACAAAAACTAGCCGGCGATTCAAGATATATTTCCCTGCAAGTGGATAAGGGTCATAGAATTCACAGGAAGGCGATGAAGTTCATGGAGCTTTACGAAGCCAGAGAACTTCGTAGTTATTTATTCTTTTATGATATTGTTGTGCAAAATGGTGGAATAAATGAAGAAACTCGTCAAGATTACTTAGATGACATCAAAGGCAAAGACCTAACAGAAAATGAAAAGATGAGAGTACTATTAAGCCATAGAGTTTTGCGCTCTAAGAAAAGGTGGAGAGCCGATGTTATGGCAAGAAAGACTACTATTTTAGATGGCTATGGAAGGGTTCATCAAAAGGATAGAGATTTTAGTAAAGAATTTTGTTTGCCTCAATACGATAAAATGATGATTAGATAATTACTTAATTAAGATTGATATTATAATTTACTGCCAGCCTCTTGTTTTTCTCAAGAGGTTTTTTTAATGAAAAGAATGATTTTAGATATTTTTTAATTTATTTGATTGATTAGCTTTGAGAATTAACTAAATAATCCTTATGGAAAAAATAAATAAGACCCATTTAATTTCGTCACCAAAGTACTAAGTTTAAAGTCTATAAAATCTGTAAGTGCCCAAATTACTTCACAAAAACTTAAGATATCTCCGAGAAAGTATTAATATATTTTATAAACTAAAAAAGACAAAACTATGGAGTTTTTATGTCCTCAGTTATCACTCGTTATCTCATGTTGTTTTCAATTATTCTATCCACCTCGTTTGTGATGTTTGGTTTCCAAAATTGTGGAAAATCAAGTTTTAAATTAAGAGGCGGTATTGATAACCTTAGTGGTTTAAATGCCGATGATGATGCCGACGGGTTATCAAACGGTGTTGAGCAAGCAGGGACCACTGACCCACAAAATCCCGATAGTGACGGTGATGGTTTATTAGATGGTGAAGAAGTAAATACACATGGTACTGATCCAATGAACCCCGACAGTGATGGCGGTGGTATGAATGATGGTGACGAAGTAAATAGTGGTACAGACCCAGCTGCTGAGGGAGATGATAAGCCTGTTGACCCACCTGCCGATCAAGATACTGATAATGATGGTTTAACTGATGTTTATGAAACAACCACTTCAGCAACTGATCCGAACAATCCCGATAGTGATGATGATGGTTTATTAGACGGTGAAGAAGTTAATACTCATCAAACAAATCCTTTAAACCCAGATACCGATGGTGGAAGTGTTCAAGATGGTCTTGAAGTGGCAAACGGAACTAACCCAAAAGATAACCCAAGTGATGACGCCGGTCTTGATACTGATAATGACGGTTTATTAGATAATTATGAAACATTAACATCGGGTACGGATCCAAATAATCCAGACACTGACGGCGATGGCTTGCAAGATGGTGAAGAAGTGGCCGGACCTGGCGGGAACTCTCCAACAGATCCTAAAAATAAAGACACAGATGGTGATGGCTTAGAAGATGGTGCTGAAGTGAACACTCATGGCTCAAATCCTAACAACAAAGACACCGATGGCGGTGGAATGGAAGATGGGGCTGAAGTGACAGCAGGTAAAAGTCCAACAAACAAACAAGATGATACTGGCAGTCCATTTGCTGACGATGACAATGATGGTTTAACAAATATAGTAGAGCAGAACTTGGGAACAGACCCACAAGATCCCGATACAGATGATGATGGTTTAATTGATGGTCCAGAAGTTTTAGCTCATTCAACTGACCCAAAAAATCCAGACACTGATGGTGGCGGAGTTAATGATGGTGAAGAAGTAAATACTAATAACACGAATCCAAATGATCCAGCAGATGATAAATCAGATCCAAATGAAGACTCTGACGAAGATGGCTTAACCGATGCAATTGAAGCAAGTACGGGAACTGACCCTAATGATAAAGATAGTGATGATGATGGGTTAACAGATGGTGCAGAGGTATTAACTCATGGAACTAACCCACTTGATCCAGATACAGATAAAGGTGGAGTGAATGATGGAACAGAGGTAATGCAAGGTTCCGATCCAAAAGCCAACCCTGCAGATGATAAAATGGATCCAAATGGTGATGATGATAATGATGGCTTAACTAATGCCGAAGAAGCCACTATAGGTACTAACCCACATGATCCAGATACAGATGATGATGGATTAAAAGATGGTGCCGAGGTGAATACGCATAAAACTGATCCTAAAAATTCTGACACAGACGAAGGTGGAGTGAATGATGGAGTTGAAGTAGCAAGAGGAAGTGATCCTAAGTCTAAAGTGGATGATTTAATTCAATCAAGCAACTGTACTCCTTATAAAGGCATTGCTGTTTGGTCTGACGCTGCAAACACTAAACTGACAGCGACCTCAATGTACTTAGGTAACATAGAGCCATATAAGAGTGATACTACTGGTTATGTGAACTACGGTTACGATAGTAATTCTGCCAATCCTAAAACAGGACCTGCGCCTGAGGCTAAGAAATTAAAAGTATTCTTACATGAGGGTATGGATGGGTTAATGGCAACATTTTATGTCAACAAAGATGAAGCTGCAGAGTTACCAGTTTCTTTACAAATGAATGTTACTACAAATTCTAACAATGGTTCAGATAAACTAATATTTGCTGACGAAATGACTGAGATGAAAAGAGTATCTTCAGTGAGTGGAGTTAATAAATACACTGTAAATATGTCCATGAACAAAAATTCTGATGGCGCAGTGTTTGGCCCATTCAACTCTAAGAGTTCATTAATTCATTTTGAATTACTTAATTCTGAAAATGTTGATGTTATTGAGGTTCATTCATTAGACGGAAAAGTTTATGATATGAACGGCACACATTTTATAATTGGGTATAGAGATTATATGAGTTGTGCATGTGATGGTGGAAACCAAAAAATCACATTTACAAATATGCCGCAGGCTGTAGGTGTAAACACATCTGGCGAAATTATGTTTGATACAACGTTTGGATCAGATGTTGTTACTGATTGTACTATCAATGATGTATCAATACCGGGTGGATGTTTTGTAAAGAACCCAGTTAACTTTAATAAGTTCTACTTAGGAGAACACGAGTTTAAAATTGTTGCACAAAGCAATGAAGGTGTTCAGTGTGAAGCTAAGTTTAAGTGGGAGATCAAAGGTGGGGCCTGTATTGATTGTGAACCGCCAGTATTATTAGATGATGATAAAGATGGTTTAACAAATGCTGAAGAAGAAGAGGTTGGTACAGACCCGAATAACCCAGATACTGATGGCGATAGCTTGAAAGATGGAGCTGAGGTTAAAGAGCATAAGTCTAACCCACTAGAAAAAGACACGGATAAAGGTGGGGTGGAAGATGGTGCTGAAGTTCAAAGAGGTTCTGATCCAACGAAACCTGAGGATGACGAAGGTGATGTTGCCAATGATGACGATAGTGATGGCTTATCTAATGAGGATGAAGTCACTGCTGGCACTGATCCTAAAAACCCTGATACAGATGGTGATGGATTAAAAGATGGGCCTGAAGTTAAAAAGTACAAAACAGATCCTAAAAATGATGACACTGACGGTGGTGGTGCAAAAGATGGTATGGAAGTATCCATGGGTGGAGATCCATTATCACCAGAGGATGATGAAACAATTATTAGAGATCCTGCATCACTTATCGATACAGATAAGGATGGTTTAATAGACTCTCAAGAAAAGTTATATGGTACTGATCCTAATAACCCAGATACTGACGGAGATAGCTTAACGGATGGAGCTGAGGTTAATGATCATAAGTCTAACCCTTTAGATAAAGACACTGATAAAGGTGGAGTAGAAGATGGTGCTGAAGTTCAAAGAGGAACGGACCCAACTAAGCTTGAGGACGATGAAGGTAATGACGGTTTAGATGATGATAGCGATGGCTTAACGAATGGAGAAGAGGCCACGGCAGGAACAGATCCTAAAAATCCAGATACAGATGGTGATGGATTAAAAGATGGTCTTGAAGTTAAAAAGTTTAATACTGATCCAAAGGATGAAGATTCAGATGACGGTGGAGCTAAAGATGGTCTTGAAGTTTCCATGGGCGGAGATCCACTAAAGCCAGATGATGATAAAAGTATCCTGACTGATCCAGAGTCATTAATTGATACTGATAACGATGGTTTGATTGATGCTGAAGAAACACGAATTGGAACAGATCCTAAAAATCCAGATACGGATGGTGACAGTCTGATTGATGGCGCCGAAGTGAATCAATATAAGTCTAATCCACTAGAAAAAGACACTGATAAAGGTGGAGTGGAAGATGGAGTGGAAGTTAAAAATGGCACTAATCCAATTGAAGGTGATGATGACAGTGATGATGTTAGGGATGACGATGGTGATGGCTTAACAAATACTGAGGAAAGTGAATTAGGTACTGACCCTAAAAACCCAGATACTGATGGTGATGGTTTAAGAGACGGACTTGAAGTTAATAAGTTTAAAACTGATCCTAAAAAGAAAGACACCGACGGTGGTGGAATGGATGATGGAACTGAAGTTGAATCTGGTTTTGATCCATTAAAAGCTGATGATGATGATTTTGAACCACCTGAAGCATTATTAGATGTTGATGGAGATGGTTTATTAGACTCAGAAGAAGAAAAACTTGGAACAGATCCTAATAACTCTGATACTGATGGTGATGGGTTAGATGATGGTTCAGAAGTGAGTGCTCATAAAACCGATCCAAAAAAACCAGATAGTGATGGTGATGGGTTGCCAGATGGTGAAGAGGTTAAAACTCATAAAACGGACCCAATGGATGAAGACACTGATGGTGATGCATTAAAAGATGGTGATGAAGTTAATACTCATAAAACCGATCCTACAAATGTTGATTCAGATGATGATGGCTTAAAAGATGGTGGTGAGATAAAAACTTACAAAACAGACCCATTAAAGTCAGACACTGATGGCGATAAGTTAGATGATGGTGATGAGGTGAATGCTCATAAGACAGATCCATCAAAGCCAGATACCGACGGTGATAGTTTATCAGATGGTGACGAGGTGAATGACCATAAAACCGATCCAGTTAAAATGGATTCAGATAAAGATGGTTTGGACGATGGTGATGAGGTAAATACTCATAAGACTGATCCAATGTTACCTGACTCAGATGAAGATAGATTACCAGATGGTGATGAAGTTAATAAGTATAAGACAGATCCTGTTAAATCTGATTCCGATGGAGATAATATTCCAGATGGTGACGAGGTTAACGATCATAAAACGGATCCAACAAAGTCTGACTCCGATGGAGATGGTCTTCCAGACGGGGAAGAGGTTTCTAAATATAAAACAGATCCGATGCAGACTGACTCTGATCAGGATGGGTTAAAAGACGGTGATGAAGTCAATACTCATAAAACGGACCCAATGAACTCTGATACTGATGGTGATAAGTTACCAGATGGTAAGGAAGTTACTGAGTATAAAACAAAACCTGGCAGTATGGACTCAGATGAAGATTCATTATTAGATGGTGATGAGGTCTTGACTCATAAAACTAATCCGTTGAAAAAAGATACTGACGGTGGTGGAGTTGATGATAACATTGAAGTTCTAAAAGGAACTAACCCAGTTGATAATCCACAAGATGATCGTGCAATACTTGGTGTTGTTGACGGAAAGTGGAGTCCTTGGACTGCCTGGGCAAAAGTGGACGGAAAATGTATCAAAGGAAAGTTAAAGTTAGTTCGTAAAAGAAGTTGTACAAATCCAGCGCCAGCAAAAGGTGGAAAAGAATGTATAGACTTAAAAGGAAAGCCAGCTCTTTCTGATTATGAGTATGACACTGAAGACTGTGAGCCAGAGCCTGGAACATGGGGAGCATGGGGAGCATGGGAAGAAGTTGGCGAGTGTGTTGACTTCAAGCAAAAGTTTGTAACTTACAGAACTTGTACACCTAACCCTGATGGCTTAAATGAATGTTTAAAAGCTGATGGGAGTTATGCTTTAAAAGACGAAAGATACACAACAAGAAAGTGTACACCGCCTCCAGTTCATGGTGGATGGATGCCATGGGAAAAATGGCAGCCAGTGGGTGTATGTGATATTAATACTAAAAAGAAAAAGTATGTATCTGCAAGACGTTGTGCTAACCCTGCACCAGCATTTGGTGGCAATAAGTGTAGAACGCTAGATGGCAAGCAGGCTCTTGAAGAAGAAAGAGAAGTTTTACGAGCTTGTACACCTGCTCCAATACACGGTGCATGGGGTTTATGGTCGAAGTGGGAAGTTGAAGAGGCTTGTAATGTGAAAACATTTAAGCAAAAACTATCACGCACAAGACTTTGTAATTCACCAGCGCCACAGTTTGGTGGGCGTCTATGTAGAAATACAAAGGGTGTATTAGATAAGGCAGAAAAAGTTTTAACATATAAGTCATGTAAGCTAGCCCCAATTAATGGGAAGTGGAGTGCATGGGGTAAATGGTCAGATGTGGGTGCATGTAATGTGAAAACATTAAAGCAATTACAAGTTCGCTCAAGAAGTTGTAGTAACCCGTTACCACAGTTTGGTGGAAAACAGTGCACGACTGCTGGTGGTGCGCCGGCAATGAATGAAGAAGCCACTCGATCTATAGTTTGTAAGCCTCCTGTTGTAAACGGTGGATGGGCAGCTTGGTCGGCATGGAAGCCAGTTGGTGAGTGTAACCCTAAAACTCTTAAGCAAAGTTACTCAGGAACACGCCAGTGTACTAATCCGGCTCCTAAGTTTGGTGGGCAGCAATGTTTAGGTAAAGATGGTAAGAGAAAGCTAGTAGAAACTGTTGTTGTGCAAAAAGCCTGTAAACCAAAGCCAATCAATGGTGGTTGGAATGTTTGGGGAGCTTGGAAGGCACTAGGTACTTGTTCTGTTGAAGGAAAGATTAGATATATCCGTTACAGAGCTTGTAACAAGCCGTTGCCACAGTTTGGAGGAAAAACTTGTGCTAATCCAATTCGATTACTACCTAATCGAACTCCTGCTATTGATTCGCAAATAGTTACAAAAACTTGTACTCCACCAGTTGGTGTATGGGAAGCTTGGAGTGCAAAAGTTAAGTCTGGCGCATGTACAAATGGTATTCAAAAATATAAGCAAGTAAGAAGTTGTAAAGGGCCTGGAATTTGTAAAAACAAAAAAGGCGAGCCTGCTAAGACAGAAATTCTTTACTCCAGTGTATCATGTGCTGGAACATGGGGAGCCTGGAGTGCTTATGTTAAGAAAGGCAGCTGTACAAATGGCAAGCAAGTGCATGCGAGATGGAGAGGTTGTGCTCCACAAGGCAAGTTATGTAAGGCCACTAATGGTAAATGGTCAACTAGAGAAGATGCTCAAATTACTAAAACTTGTACAGTAGCACCAGTGTGTTCAGTGGTTCCAGGTTTAGGAACAGCTTTACCTCCGGCAAACATTGTACAGTCAAACTTTAAGCGTTTGTCTGGTGGATACTTCCATAAAATGTACTTACCGCAAACAGGAACGCAAAATACAACAGCGAACTATTCACAATGGAAGCAGTTCATTACCTTTGAAAAGTGTGTTCAAGCTGGTAAGACTAGCTGGAAAGTAAAAGATTATACTTCACCAGTTAGAGCTGGCGAAGTGTATGGAGTATATGGTTTTACTGGAAATGCGAATGATTATAGGCTTCCATGTCTCATGAATAAAAATGGTCAGTGTGTTAAAAAGTGGTTAGATGGTAAGAACCATGGTTATAGTTCATGTATGTACAGAGTTCATAATGGCGGTGCTTTACCTCCAAGAGCTGGACAGAAAACTGTAAATGGTCGAAAGTTACTATTCTGTGACCTCGGAACAAATACTGTTACTCAATGTACGGGCACATGGGGCAGTTGGACTGACTACGGTTGCAACAAGCTCGGCTTTAGAGCTAAGTGGAGAAAATGCCCTCCAGGTAAAACTTGTTATGATGCAGTTAAAAAGCAATGTACGACACAAATGGATGAGCATTCAACAACTGTTAAGTGTGGTGCTGTATCCAACTGTACGGGCACATGGGGTAGTTGGTCAGCTTATAGCTGTAACAAACACGGCTTTATGGCCAAGTGGAGAAAGTGTGCTCCAGGTAAAACTTGTTACGATGATGTTAAAAGGCAATGTACAACTCAAATGGATGAGCATTCAACAACCGAAAGATGTGCTCAGCCACCAGAAAAAAATAGTTGTGCGCCAAAAATTCATAATAACAACTTAGTTTCAGTGGAAGCAGAATGCTTTAGCGCTAATGCATCTAGTGGAGGTAATAGCTGGGCCAAGATTGGGAAAGGTGGAGCTAGTGGAGGCCATGTTATGCAAAGTACTCCTGATAGAGGTACTGCACGACAAACTTCGTCGAGCTCTCCTAAGCTAAGTTATAGAGTTAACTTTCCAAGTTCTGGGCGTTACACAGTTTGGGTAAGAGGCTGGGGTGATGCTGATGGTTCTGGTCAACGTAGAAGTGCGGCAAATACTAATGGAGGAGGCTCTAGAGATAGTGTCCATGTTGGTATTAATGGTAACTTATCTACAGCAAAAGCTATGGATAACTTTCCAAATAACAGATACAATTGGTCAAATGATAGAAGAGGCACTGGCTCTAAGGCTTATATTAATGTACCATCGGCAGGTTCCCATACAGTGAATGTTTGGATGAGAGAAGATGGTTTTGTTTTTGATAAGTTAATATTTAGTAAAGGAAGTTATAATCCTTCCGGTTTAGGTCCAAACTAAATTGATTAAAAAAATTATAGAGTTAAAAAAGCCTTCCTAGAGAAGGCTTTTTTTATACCTCAGCCGGCTTTGTATTAGTTTTTGAATTTAATACTGAATAAGGGCGTTTAATTTTATGTTTATTAAAAGCTTCGGTAACACGAGTAATAATATCTGTTTGGAAAGCCTTTTCAAAACGAACATCAATAACATAGGCCTTAGAGGTTAAAACTAAAGCAATGGTATGGGATAGATGACATTCTTTTATCACAATATTCACTGGTTTTTTTAAAAATGCAAAACGACTTGTGTAAATAACTTCCTTAATAATCTTTTGAGCTAGTTTTAAATTAGCATCAATGTCTAAATGAAACTCACAACAGATCATCATATCCAGTGCCCCGGCATTTCCAGAAGACACCACATCAGACATAAACTTATTGTTTGGAATAGTAACCAAGTTATCGTCAAGGGTAACTAAGCGTACGGCTCTTAAGCCAATATTTGATATTTCTCCATATGTGTCACCAAATTGGACACGGTCACCCACTTGGAAAGGGCGGTCAAAGAGTAGGGTGACGCCAGCAATAATGGAGCCGGCAATATCTTTGAAGGCAAAACCAATAGCAACAGCAGCAGAACCCCCAAGACCAATTAAAAGTTTTTCAGGTGGTTTTAATATGGCAAAAATGATTCCAATAGTACCAAATATATAAATTATAAATGTTAATATGGTTGATATTTGTAAACTCAATAGCCTGTGGCCAGGGAGTTCTTGCTCTATTTTATCACTGAGCTTGCGAACCCCTTTAGCAAGTAAAATAATTAAAGCAAATGCAATAACTGCCGTTATGATTTGTTTAAAGTTTAGGTTTGCAAATAAATCACCAAAACCTACTTCTGAAGCTTCTTCTGCAATATTAGGAGTTGCCATATAAGTAATTTTTCCTTTTTAGATGTTTAATAATCGAATGCATCCACTTAATAGAAATCTCGTAACGTCCATTTTTCTTATCTTTGACGATCATGCCTTCTTCTAGTCCTCGCTTGTAAGCTTGGCGAACTAAACCAATAGGTAAGTTTGTTGCTAAGGATGCCTCTTTAATGTTTAAGCATTGGTGTCTAAATGTGGCGGCAAAAATAAATAACATATTTTGGGTGAGGTTTTCTGAAGACTGTAAATGCACATCTTTTGGTAGGCCAACAGTCATGCGCTTGCCATGCACTCCGGTGATTGAACTGAGCCATAAGTTTTTAGCCACCTCTGGGTTGCCTTCGGACTGTTCCCATAATAATTGGAAAAACCGTTCTTCAATATTAAAACTTTCACCTAAGTTATTTTGATGTCCCTGGTTAGAGGCAGAAAATAAAATTTTATCAAAATTATAATTATAATCAGTTTTATTATGAGCGCTGGTAATAAGCTTATTAAGTTCAGTGTCTTTCCATTTTGGCATTTTAAAGTGGGACCTAAAGTAATGTGTGCTATCTGTTACACAGTTTAAGTAAATCCAAGACTGTTCAGTGAGAGAACAACACCAAAATACATTTTTGTAATTTGAGTTAATAATTTGCATAAAAGAATCAAAGCCATCAAAGCCACCAAGTTTACCAAGAAATAAATTTTGAATATTATCTACTAGTATAACTCTTTTTTTATTTGTGTCAGAGTCTTCGTCTTCACCTTCGATTTTAGTTTTATTTTTTGAAGTCTTAATATTTAGTTTATCACTTAAGAAACGTTCAATATTAGATGGAGTAGTTAATTTTTCATCAATAGAGATATAACTGGCATCAATTCCTTTTTCTTTTA
>CALLBC010000238.1 GCA_938001965.1 uncultured Bdellovibrionales bacterium
TTTAATGATTTTATTCTCTTGTGTTGAGATCATGGTTACTCCTTTTTATTGTTAAGTTTTGTCGCTTAACTAAAAGGGTAACCATATTTCTTCACTTATCCACACCGTGAAGTGTCAGATCAAGTCGTGACTTCTACATATAGTGATGAGGCTTTTTTAGTTATGTCCTACTTTAGGGTTACAGGTGATGTAGTTACTAGATTTAAACTTTTATCATTTTACTTATTAAATCTAGTTATAACATTGCACTTTATGACCTAAGCTATGGATATGCTTGATATAATGTTTTCTGTAGCCATCATAATCAATTTGCACAGCACCATTATCAAAAATTCTTAACACTTTTCCCGTATCATTTTCATTGTCAATAATTCTATCACCGACACATAGCCCATCAGAACATCTATAAGATAATGATAATTGATTAGCTGTTTTATAGTAGTGCTTGCGAAGGTGAATATAGTCAATTAATATTTTACCATTATCATATACTTGTAAAATTGTACCAATATCATTTTCGTTATCAATAACTATTGAACCTTTGCAAAGTCTACCATAACATTGGTTATTACTAGATTTGCTTAATTGTCTAATAGTACGAACATAATGTTTATTTAAATGAAAGTAGTCAATATATGCTCTACCGTTTTCGTAAACTCTAAGAACAGTTCCAGCATCGTTATCATTATCAACAACTTGATCACCTCTACAAACTTGGCCATAACATCTGATTTCTTTGGAGACATTATTGATGCTTTTAATATAATGTTTACGTAGCTTATGATAATCAATCTTAACTTTACCATTATTAAAAACCTCTAAGACCACTCCCATGTCGTTATCATTGTCGATAACTGAATCACCACGACAAATGGAGTTATTGTTCATTGATTGTAGACATGCTTGTGAGACGTTTGGAATAATAAGTCCCAAAAGCACTACATAAAAAAATATTTTTCTCATAGCTATTCCTTTCAAGCCATCGGCCTGCTTTTTAAGTGATTGTATAGTTTTCATGATAGGCTCTTCAAACTCTATGCCATTAATATTGAAGGCTCAGCTCAATTAGGTTTAAGTAAATAAAATATAATTAGTTATTTATTGCAAAAATTGTCAGTGTTTCAAAATTATGACAATTTAAGTCGAGTATAGAGATTCTTTATTATTTTTAGTGGAACTAAATAATTCTAAGTACTTAAGCTCTTAGAGATTTTCCTGAATAGATTTAAACTAAATAATGAGTTTTTATCAAATATAATTTTAACTGGAAGAAGTTCAGCTATATCAGAAGGAATTAATAGAAAGATACTAGTTATTAAATCCATGGTTTATGGCTATCGAAATATTCAGTATTTTATGCTTAAAATAATGCAAAGATGTGGAATACTTGGCTTAATGTGGAGGCCAGCATTGTAATTCTTCAACTATTTCTTATAAAGGGTTGAGTCATACTTTTATTAAATAAGCATATTAGTTTTAATATTCTTGGCTAGCTTTAATATTTAAATTCGTTGGTAATTACACAATCAACAATTTTATCGATCCCTGTATTTTTTAGATCAACCTCTAGTCTAGATCCTAATTACACATAGCGAAATTTCGTGCATTTTTACAACAATTGGCGCAGTATAGAAGACCTGTACCCATTACTTATTTTGAGTTTTAAGTAGGGGCAATCACTTCACTTAAATACTAAGGTAGGCCAGTCTTATGAGCATAAAAATATATAACTCCATGTCTAAGAAAAAAGAGGATTTTAAAACATTAGAAGAGGGTAAGGTCTCCATGTATGTTTGTGGCCCAACCGTTTATGACTTTCTCCATGTGGGTAACTTTAGGGGAGCAATTTTTTTTAATGCTGTTAGGAACTGGCTAGAAAAAAATGGTTACGAAGTTAACTATGTTTATAACTACACAGATGTGGATGATAAAATCATTAATCGCGCCAATGAGCTAGGTATCACTCCTAAGGAGTTGTCAGAAAAATATATTGCTGAGTTTGAAAAAGATTACTCAGGGTTAAGGTTGCGTCCTCATACATCTAACCCAAAAGTGAGTGAGCATATAGATAATATAATTAAAATGATTAGTAGTTTAATAGAAAAAGATAAGGCTTATGCCACGCCAAGTGGTGATGTTTACTTTAGCGTTGAGAACTTTGCCGACTATGGGAAGTTAAGTAATAAAAATATTGATGAGTTACAAGAAGGTGTGCGCATCGAAGTTAATAAGGAAAAAAAGCATAATAGTGATTTTGCTTTATGGAAGGGTGCTAAAGAAGGGGAGGTCAGTTGGGCATCTCCTTGGGGGGAAGGTCGTCCTGGTTGGCACATTGAATGTTCAGTGATGGCTAAGGAAGTTTTAGGCGAGAGTATTGATATTCATGGCGGTGGTTTAGATTTAGTTTTTCCACATCATGAAAATGAAATTGCGCAAAGTGAAGCGTGTAGTGGCAAACAGTATGTAAAGTACTGGATGCATAATAATATGTTAGAGTTTGGTAATCAAAAAATGTCTAAATCTTTAGGTAATGTTAAGACTGGACGATCCTTTATTGAAGAGTACAATGGTGAGGTTCTAAAGTTCTTAAATTTGTCTTCACACTACAGAAGTGTAATTGATTTTAGTGACATTCAAATTGGACGATCAATAGCTTCTTTGGGTAAGTTTTATTCAAGTTTAAAGCATGCTGAGAGTTTAATTGCCAAGGACTTGGCTTTAGTTCCTGTGCCTGCAGAGTTTCAAAAACTAGTGGAGGAATGCACTAAGAGCTTTGAAGACTCAATGAACAATGACTTTAACACAGCTGATGCCTTGTCGTTTTTCTTTGAGCTAATGAGACAGTTCAATAACTTAACTAGAAAGCCTGGCAAAGTGAAGCCTGAGTACAAGGCTATCGCTGAAGTTTACCTTAGTTGGATTAAAGACAAAGGCTCTATTATTGCTTTATTTCAAGAAGACCCGAGTGAGTATTTAAATTTACTTGACGACATGTTGTTAAGGCAAAAGAATTTGAAGCGTGAAGATATAGATCAGCTAGTTAAAGAGCGTACTCAAGTTCGAGCCGATAAAAACTATGCTCGTTCCGATGAAATTCGTGATGAGTTGGCAGAAAAGGGTATTTTAGTTTCTGATACTCCTGAAGGAACAACTTGGGAAGTGGAAAAGTAAATGCCAAAGTTTGAAATGGTTACCGATTTTAAGGCGGCAGGTGATCAACCAGCCGCCATTAAAAGTATTGTTGATAATGTAAAGAAAAATCAGAATCACCAAGTTCTTTTGGGTGTAACAGGTTCTGGTAAAACTTTTACTATGGCTCAAACCATTCAAAAGCTGGGTTTGCCCACCTTAATTCTTGCTCACAACAAAACATTAGCGGCTCAACTTTATGCTGAATTTAAAGAGTTTTTCCCTAAAAATGCAGTGGAATACTTTGTTTCTTATTATGATTACTACCAACCCGAAGCTTATTTGCCAGCGACTGGAACTTTTATAGAAAAAGACTCAAGCATTAATGAGCAAATCGATCGTATGCGACATTCAGCGACCCGATCTTTATTTGAGCGTAATGATGTAATCATTGTAAGTAGTGTGTCCTGTATTTATGGTTTAGGTAGTCCAGAAGCCTATCAAGGCTTGATGATCCATTTAACTTCTAATACTGAAATGAAGCGTAATCATTTTTTAAAAGAACTTGTGAGAATACAATACTCAAGAAATGACATCGACTTTCAGCGTGGTAGTTTTCGTGTGCGTGGGGATACAGTTGAAGTGCATCCTCCTTCAGAGGATTCCAAAGCTTTGCGAGTAGAGTTTTTTGGTGACTTTATTGATCGTATGAGTTGGGTGGACCCTTTAACGGGGGAAGTTTTGCAAGAAGTTGATAAAGCGGCTATTTACCCAGGAAGTCACTATGTGAGTACCGAGGAAAAGCAGCGTGAAGCCGTTGAGTTGATCAGAGATGAGCTCCGTGAGCGCATCCAGCACTATAAATCCAATGTTATGTACAAAGAGGCTGAGCTTATTGAACAAAGGACCTCTTACGATATTGAGTTAATGTTGGAAATGGGTTTTTGTCCTGGAATTGAAAACTACTCAAGGTTTTTAACCGGTAGAAAAGAAGGGGAGCCACCTCCCACTCTTTTAGAGTATTTCCCTGCGGAGTTTATGACTTATATTGATGAAAGCCATGTTACTGTTCCTCAGATTGGTGGTATGTATCGCGGAGATAGAGCTAGGAAGTCCAATTTAGTGGAGCATGGCTTTAGATTGCCATCGGCATTAGATAACCGCCCATTAAATTTTCAAGAGTTTGAAAAATTTGTTGATAAAGTAGTTTATGTATCTGCCACTCCCGGTGATTACGAAATGCAAAAATCTGAAGGCTTGGTTATAGAGCAAATAATTCGTCCCACAGGTTTGTTAGATCCCATCATTGAGGTCAGGCCTGTGACTGGGCAGGTGGATGACTTGCTTGCAGAAATTAAAAAGAGAGTGGCTAAAGAGGAGCGTGTTTTAGTAACTACTTTAACTAAAAAAAGTTCTGAGGCCCTAACAAGTTATTATGAAGATCTAGGTATTAAGGTTAAGTACTTACACAGTGAAATTAAAACAGCCGAACGCAGTGAAATTTTACGTAATTTGCGCTTAGGTGTTTTTGATGTTCTCATAGGGATTAACTTACTAAGAGAGGGGTTGGACTTACCAGAAGTGAGTTTAGTGGCTATTACTGACGCCGATAAAGAGGGTTTTTTACGTTCAGAAAGATCCTTAATCCAGACAATAGGGCGCGCGGCAAGAAACTCAGATGGTCGGGTTATTTTATACGGGGACAAAATAACCAAGTCCATGGCTAAAGCCATTGAAGAAACAGCTAGGCGGCGTAAACTTCAAGAAGAGCATAATGCCAAACATGGTATTACGCCCAAAACCATTATTAAAAAAATTCACAAAAGTTTGGCTGATATTTATGGTTATAAAGACCTTGAGTCAAATAAGAAGCATGATTTATCTAAAGTGAAAAGCTCTAAAGACTTATTAAAACTACTTGAGCCTCTTAAAAAAGAAATGAAAGAGGCGGCGAAGAATTTAGATTTTGAAAAGGCTGCTGAGTTAAGAGATCAAATCAAACAAATAGAACTAACTGCACTAGAGGCTGATTAAATGGCAATGAATCTACTACAAATACAAAACGGGCATAAATCATTTGCTACTAAAGAACTGTTTAAAGATATTACAGTGTCAGTAAATTTAGGTGAGCATATTGGTGTGGTTGGGGCTAACGGAACCGGAAAAACCACTTTTTTTAAAATACTGATTGGAACTAATGAATTAGATTCTGGACAGGTGATTCGCTCAAAAGAACTTAAACTTGGTTATTTGGCTCAAGAAGACATTTGGGGCAAAGATGAAACTCCAGAAACTTTTTTGGATGGTCTTGAAAAGCCTTTATGGGAGTTAAAAGACTTAGGTAATAAACTTGGGCTTACTGATGAAATGTTTAGTAAGCCGCTGAACAGTTTAAGTGGTGGGTACAGAATGCGAGCAAAGCTTTTATACCTTATTGGTGAGAATCCAAACTTATTGCTGCTCGATGAGCCAACTAACTACCTTGATCTAGAGTCACTTTTAGTTTTAGAAGAATTTTTGGTTAACTATGAAGGGGCTTTTTTGCTAATTACTCATGATCATGAGTTTTTGAAAAAAGTAACTAATGTAACCATTGGTTTTCAAAACAAGAAAGTAGACAAGATAAGTGGGAATGTTGATTTTTATTTTGAGCAAAAAGAATTACAAAATGATATTTTAGAAAAGCAAAAGTTTAATCAAGACAAAAAAAAGAAACAACTTAAAGATTTTGCCGATAAATTTGGGGCTAAGGCCACTAAAGCCAAGCAAGCCAAGTCTAAGTTAAAGCAAATTGATAGGATGGAAGATATTGAAGTGCCCAGTAGCTTTGTACCTAAGGTTACAATTAAGCTTCCCACTCCGGTGCGCTCTGGTCGTTTTACATTTGCATTAGATAACGTCAGTTTTGGCTATGGTGATAAAACCATAATTAGTGAATTGAGTATGAATATAGAGCGTGGCGACCATATTGCCGTGGTTGGTTATAATGGAGCTGGTAAATCAACTTTTTTAAAAGGCTTAGCCAGTATTTTAAAGCCACAAGCGGGTGAATTTAAAGTGGGACAAAATAATGAAATTTCCTATTTTGGCCAGCATGTTCCTGAAGAGCTTAATTTAAAAAACTCAATTATTGATGAGCTCTATGAGGATTTAAACTCCGAGATCACTGATCAAATGGTTTTAGATATTGCCGGTGCCTTAATGTTCTCAGGTGATGACTTAAATAAAAAAATATCTGTTTTATCTGGGGGAGAAAAGGTAAGAGTGTCTCTTGCCAAAATTTTACTGCGTAAAAGCTCTTGCTTGCTTTTGGATGAGCCAACCAACCATTTGGATTTCTACACAGTAGCAGCCTTAGCCAATGCTCTTAAAAAATATGAAGGCACGGTTATATTCGTGAGCCATGATAGAAAGTTTGTAAGGGATATAGCGAAAAAAGTCTTACTTGTTAATAATGGCAAGCTTGAGTTATATCCTGGAACTTATGAAGAGTATGTTTGGAGTTTGCAAAAAGGGATTTTATCTAACCTAGGTAGTAAAGATATACCTGCCAGCCCTAATGGGGCCTGGGTTAAAAAAGAAACTAGAAAGCCCAATAACTACAAAAAGAAAAAAGAGCTGGAAAAAGCACTTAAAAGGGCAGAAACTCAAGTAAAAAATTGTGATAAGAAAATTAATGAATTAAATGAGAAGATCCAAAACGAAGCCGACATTAACACTAAAATGGGCCATATTGCAGAGTTAGAGAAAGTCTATAAAGTGAAAGATGAAAATGAAGAGACTTGGCTTAAGTGCCAGGAAGAGCTTGAAGAGCTGAGCTAACAGTTGAAGTTTTTTGTCTAACCTCCATCTTCTGGAACTCGTCGGTAAATTGAAAAAGAAAGGCCTCCTCAGATCGTAGGCTATTCACGAAATCTTTCGTGATACGGTTGAGCTCTTAAACCAAAGGAGACCGAAATGTACGATCATTATATAGCACTAGATTGGGCACAAAAAAAC
>CALLBC010000239.1 GCA_938001965.1 uncultured Bdellovibrionales bacterium
GCCGGCCAATAAACCTTTTTACTGGTTAAGTTTTGGCTGCGTATATGATCTGCTCGTTTTTTTAGCTCTTGTAAATCCATAGAAACGGATTGTAATTGAATACTATTAGGTTAAAAAGACCGCCTAGGAGTTTAGGTTACACTAAATCTATACTTTTACCTATAAATTCTAAATCTTTATTATGTGAATATAGTGTTGTATTCTGATCTATTCTTCTCTCTGAAAGCTCATATGAAATTAAATTAAATTTTAGCTTTGTTTCAAAGTTTTTCTTAATAATTTGATCTAATGGATGCTGTCCAGTTTCTTCTTCATTTTTTTTAACAAACTTTTCAAACTCTAATAATATACTGTGCCTTTTATCATTTTTTTTAGCCAATACTGAATGTACAATAAAAGGATAGTCATCGGAGATATTTTTACATTCCATAGCCAACTTAATATACTTTCCATCGCCAATTTTTTTACTTGCACGAATATCAAACTCTCTATCAATATTCTTATATGGGTCTAAATAGGTACCAGAATGGCTAGTTTTATAGCCCCTATTTGTGATCAAATTTAAAATTTTCATTTCAAATGAAAAACTTGATCTATCCTTAATTAAGTTTTTAATTTTCTCAGTAATTTCTATAAAAAAGTCCCATAAAAAATATTTTGAAGATCTAAATAATTTTAACCATCTCTAGTATCGAATTTTATCTAATATAAACTTTAGATAATCTTCATTACCCTTCAAAAAATCATTCAATGTAGGCTCATAGTAGTAATCTGGTTCAACAGGATTGTTTTCAATTGTAGTGCCACTCGGCCTATAAAATAAAGATCTAGTTACTCTTACATTTACTTCAGAATGCTTTAGTTTAGGGGTTACAAAATCAAAATCATAAACGTGGCCTCCAGCCCCCATTGTTGGCTGACCAATCAAGGTAGCTCTTCCTAAGTCTTTCATCATCGCAGGAAATAAATCGCCACCAGAACCAGACATTTCGTTAATTAATATGTAAACTGGCTTATTATAGTTAACTTTATTAACTGCAATTAAATCTCCATCATTTTCCATTAGAAAATCATATTCTACAAAACCCCAAAACGGAATCAAGCCTGACATTGGGATACCTGTATTAAATGAGTAGTTAATATTTGTTATAACATTAGTAAATCTCTCCCATGGCGGTGTACCTTTCGTAAAATATTTATCCCTATGAAGAGTTAGTGTTTCTAATTGATTGTAGCTCGCTCTAAATGAAAAAGTAGAGGCCATAAAAGAATCAGAAGCAAACATGCTAACAATTTTATGTACAAATGAAATGCTACCTCCACAATTGAAGTTCTGATCAATTATTAGAAAGTCAGTTTTATCTTGAAATGTTTTTATCGCTTTTTCATAATACTTTATCCATTTTTTAAAAACCCACTCACCCAAAGGACCGCCTTCATTTGGGAAAAAATCTGGAATTTTAAGAAACCCAGCAATTCCTTTTTCAGTTTCAAAATAAAAAGCAGAAAATGGAAGGCCATCAACTTTAACTGCATTTGCTGGTACAGTAAAATTTGATATTGGATTACACATATCACTGTTACCAAGAAAGTTTTTATGATTCTGAACTTGGGCATTTTTCTTCTCTACAGGATCAGCCCAATCTAAGGTTACCCTTTTTAGTAATCCATCTTTCATAGTTTCAATAGTGAAAGTTATCTTTTCACCATCTAATGGTACAGGAAGATTATTGCTGGATCTAATGGTTAAAACAAAAGCAGACAACATTGCCTTAGAGCGTTCGTTATATTGGCTTTCAAAATAGGGCGCTATTTCTGTTGAAACAAACCTGCTGACAGGATTACCATTTACTGAGATAATTTCATCGCCTTTTTCAAAAGGAAACTTTGTAACACTCAAAACAGATCTATCAATTTCATTTATCAAATACTTCTGATTAATGTAATCCACATCAAAGCCAAGAACTTTTCTTTTACTTGAGTCTTTAAAAACCTTCAAATGACTATCTTTAAACGTGTCTACAAATTTTTTAATATTATAAAAAAACTCTTCTTCACTGTTGGAGTTAATAATTAACTCTCTATTTTCCTCAATTAAATCAGAAAAATTATATCCAAACTTTTTTTCTTTATATTCTAATGGCCCATATTCATCTGCTAGTAGCTCAACAAGTTGATTAAAGTCAGAAACTTTCTGGTCATGACTTAACGCAAATAATGGTTGATAAAAAAGTACGAAATAAATCACTAAAAAAATATTTTTAGACATAGCCCCTCTCCATGAAATGTATTTAAGCTTTCATACCAAGTATATGTAAGTTTTTCAAAGTAGATAAATTATTCTGCTATAAGGTTAGTTATTCAAAAATTTGAATACCTCTAAAAATTACGCCAATTTAAATATGAATAATTTTAACTATTTACAGGTATAAGCTATTCTACTAAGGGCACCTAAGCCTTTAATATCTTTTTACTTATTCAGATAAATTGTAATTTTATTCAAATTTTTGGATAAAATACGCCATTTTCACGTGTGAGACATGAAACAATTTCGTGTTTTCTCTAATACTATTAGATATTTAAGCTAATTGGCACATTGGGCTTGAGTTTTGCACAATCAAATAGCATTGATAACTGTGGGAGGGATTAAATGCTCAACGGATTAAAAACAAAACTAAATAGCTTAAAGGCTGCAAGCAAGTACCAAGGCTTAGTTAATGGGCAAACAATAACTCTGCCTAATGGTAAAAGCCTTTATGTAAAACTTGAAAAAGCTGATTCACCAAAGTGGAATTATAAATTTAAAACTCACAAATACATGACAACCCTCACTGGCAATGGCTTTACAAGCCTTGGCTGCGGGGAAGACAATAACAAACTCATTGCTCTTCAAAAAAGTTTATCTGAAAGTTTTGAACGTATTGTCTTTTCAAATTTAAAAGGCACCAAGCACTCAAGCACATCTACCAATGGATGGGCTTGCCACCCGAAGCTTAGTATTGCTAAAGAAAACGCCATGCTTGAGCTTTTAGAGCGTGATGCAAGCCTTGTGCATTTTTTAAAACAAACTCCATTTACTGAAATCACAGATATACCAAAGTCTATTAGGTCTTGGATCAGTAAAACCATAATGAAATCAAACTTTACAAAAATAAAGATTTTACTTTCAAACGAAGGCTTTATTCCTACGATCTCGGCTGTTGCCATAGATAAAAATTACTTTGGGCTTATTACACATTCAGCAAGCTTTGATATCAATACTGCTATTGAGAAGTCTTTAACTGAGCTATCACGAATAATGAACTACCAAAACAACAAGGCTTATCAAAAGCTCAGCTCTAATTTACACAATCAAACTAGCAACACTCGATTCAGCCCTCATCATTACGCCTTTGCTTATAGGTTTTGCAAACAGCTCCCCTCTTGGCTCATTGACGGCTTTATGGATTATTCAAAAGCTTCAAAGAAATGGGGTGGTTAGGAAGGATAAGAGCTCTTTTATTTTAAAAGGCCCCCAAATTGTAACTATTTAAATAGCCTAAACTATGAACTTATAGCTTTTGAGTTTTAGATCCATAAATAATTATGATACGTGTACAGTGAAAAACATGAGTAAATTTAAGTCACATTATAATTATAATTTCAAATATTACTTAAACTCTCTGCTATTAAATTTTACACTGAATTTATTATTAATAATTTTAAATCGACCGCCGTCTTTTCTATAGCCATCATCAAAATAATAGTGATACTTTACACTTCCGCTTCCGTGAATAATGTTATTACTAGCACTTGAATTTGTTGCTTCAAATTTATAGTTAGGGTCTATTTTATCATCAGTTGTTGCTGCAATAATAACAGGGACATTACCCGAAGTTAGACTCAGTTTGTCCTTTATTTCAATATCATTACAGTCAAAGTGTATGTTATTTTGAGCTCTACTTCTACCTTTTACGTTGGTAAGAAATATATTATCAAATCTACTTTGAGCAGCAACAATAAATCTATTATTTCTAGCAATAACATTATCTGAAAAATGTACATTCACAGCGGCAAATAAGGTTCTTCTTCCTAGAGGGCCATTATCTTTGTCGAGCCATTCGTACTTGTTAGATAGTGCTAGAAGATTACTTTCTTGGCTTTTTGTCATTCGCTTGCCAGCATTTACTGCTCTATTTGCATAAAATCTAACAGGATTTAAATCATCTGTGCTGTTGTAGCCTTGAATTGTAAAAAACTCAGCATCATTTCGAGAGCCATTAGACTGAAAGTTTTCACCATAATTATTAGCAATGACCCCTCCTGAAGTACTTTTTGTATTGCCTCCGTTCATCCAAATAGCATTGGCACGTGCAGTAGCTACATTTAGTTTAATTTTTTCTGAAACTGATTTACTACCATTGCTTCCAATATCATTTATTATGTTTTTAAATTCATTACAAGTTATATGAAAGTCATTAGCTCCTCGAATTCTAACACCTGCACTGTTAATTTTATTTTTATGATAAATATTTGAAAAGCCACTCTTTACTAATACAAACCTATGAGCTCCATCATTAACTGTATAACCAACAGCCGTTGAGCTGGAGTTTTTTCCTTCAATTGGAGATTTGAATATTCTTACATCAGGACTATTAATCACAACAACATTAGCAGATTTATTAGCAGTTTCCATAGGCATATTAAAAATGTCAATTTTAACATTAATATTTAGATTACTTACTTTATATGTTCGTCCAGCACCATCAATTGATTTTCCAGGATTGTTATTAATTATCTTTTCAATTGTACTTGTATCATCTCCTCCCGATGGAGCCGGTAATTTTATTGCATTAGCTGGGGTTGTTGGTGTTTTCAATTTAGAAATAGTTTTTGAGGACTCATCCACTTTCCAAAAACAGACGTCATGGTCTTGATATAGGAATTCAGCTAAGTAATGATTACTGTTTGGATAGCATGCATTCAATAAACCCTTACTTGAGATATTGTCAAATGTTGTACTATAGGTTTCTTTAGAATCAGTAGGCTCTTTATCATCAGGCATGCTACCTACGGGCTCTTTGTCATCAGGCATGTTATCTACAGGTTCTTTATCATCAGGCATGTTATCTTCAGGCTCTTTATCATCAGGCATGTTATCTACAGGCTCTTTGTCATCAGGCATGTTACCTACGGGCTCTTTGCCATCATAGTTTTGTGATATTTTTGATTGATTAGACGCAGACTCAAAGTTTATAGCTTCAAAATGATTTGAGCAATTTTGATAAAACAAAGTTAATATAAATAGAGAAATTATAATGATGACTTTATTAATAAAATTCATAAACCCTTTTTTTTATAATAAATTCATATCAATTAATATGAAAGATTTTCCCGCTAAAACTTAGAATTAACTATATTATACACTGATTTTTTTTAAAATCAGATAATTACTTTTCATGTTTCATATTAATACATCAAAATCCTTGTTTGTAGTTCAGCTGAATATTTAAGGCGAGTTTCGTGAGATTAGAAAAAGTGGTTAGTGGTTAGGAAGGATAAGAGCTCTTTTATTTTAAAAGGCCCCCAAATTGTAACTATTTAAATAGCCTAAACTATGAACTTACAGCTTTTGAGTTTTAGATCCATAAATAATTATGATACGTGTACAGAAATGGGACGGCAAAATCAAGAACCTGCAATCTAAAAAAGGAGCACGGTTCAAAATAAATCTACCAATTATAGCTCCTATGCCTATTGAGCTAAGTAAAGATCAAAAAGTGGTTATTTTGGAAGACAAAGAATTTGAACGAGCGAGACTAAAAAATATTGTTTTAAAAGCTGGTGCTGAACAAAAAACATAATCACTTTTCAAAAATCTTCAGATTTTCTGTCATGGCGATCAAAAAACAAAAATGAAAATATATTTTTAATTGCTGATAACGATCTTGGCGACGGCGAATCACTTGGTTCTGAACTAATTAAAAACCAGTCCTTACAGAAAAACTCTGTGCTGTTTACTGATGGACATAAAAATTCAGAATTAATAAATTTTTGCCTAGAAAACGACCTCAAAATTATGCCAAAAGTTTTTGACCCAACTTTCAATCTATCAGCCTATTCAGAAAACCATGGCAGCAGTAAATAAGATTAAAGATATAAACATAATTAAGGGCCGGTCATATCATCATTTGAAATTGACTTTTATCGTAATTGCAGAGTATAGAATGAGGTCAGATGTTTGGTGGGAGGAGCTATCTTGATATTTTTAAAGTTAATTATTCTTATGTGTGTTTCAAGTCTGGCAATTGCTGAGACTCCTATTAATTGTTTTGAAATAGAAAATAAAGTTTTAAAGTTTTATTCTTGTGAGTCTACGGATATCACTATCCCACCAGGTGTAATTGAGATTGAAGCAAGAGCTTTTCAATATAAAGACATTCGCTCGGTAAAACTTCCTGTAGGCTTAAAAAAAATAGGAGATTATGCATTTTTTCGCAACAATATTGTTGAATTAGACTTGCCAGAAAGTATTACGTTTATAGGTAAAAATGCTTTTAATGGTATTGTTATTAAAGAACTGTCTGTTTCAAGTAATTTAAAGTACATTGGGCAAGGAGCATTTAATGATGATTTGAAAATCGAAATAACTTTCCCAAAAAATCAGAGTTCTATTTTGAATAGTAGCATTAATTATTTTGATAAAGTTAAAAAAGTAAGCTTTTCCTATTTTACAGATTCAGTTAATCAAGAATTACTTTCTAATGAAAACATTTACTTTTCCTTGAGCATTCCGGCTGGAACTTCTGTTATAGATAGGGGCGAAAGAAATTATTTAAAAGATATAGATGAGCTTATTGTTCATGATGATGTCCGAAAAATTGAAGATGGTGTTTTCGAAGGAGGGTCCCTAAGTAAAATATTTTTTGGGAATGGAATTCAACACATTGGAAAAGATTCTTTTCGCAATAATAAATTAACAAAAATAAGTTTACCAGAAAGCTTAAATGTGATTGATGCTAGAGCTTTTGCCTATAATATGATTGAAAAGATTAACTTCCCAGATAAGATGGATTCAATAGGGAGCCGTGCTTTTCGTAATAACAGGATCAAAGAAATCCATTTCCCTAATGAATTAAAATTAATTAGCGAAGGACTATTTCTTAGAAATAGAATTCAAAAAATAAAGTTTCCCGTAAATTTGGAAAAAATTGGTGATTATGCATTTGAAAGTAACTTAATTGAAAAAATAGTTATTCCTGGTTCAGTTAATGAAATAGGTAAAGCGGCATTTTCAAAAAACAACATCACTAACTTAAAATTAAAAAAGGGCGTGAATAAAATTAAAAAATGGGCTTTTTCTGAAAATCCTATTTTAAATTTAAGTATGACTACAACAGTACAAAGACTTGATGAAGATGCATTTTCAAATATTTCAGAAGATGTAAGTTTTGTTTTAATTGTAGTTGGCGGATCTGGCCTAGTGCCTCAAGACTGGTGGCGCTTAGTTAGTGAAGTAAACTTTGAAAATGGATTAAAAAATATCCCGGCCAATACATTTAAAGACCTTAATTTAACTAAAGTAATCTTGCCACTATCTTTGCAGAAGATTTCAAATGGAGCTTTTCAGAATAACCAGCTTAAGTCTGTAGTACTTCCTCGGAATTTATCAACTATTGGTAGTAATTCTTTTAGCGGAAACAAAATTAAAGAATTAAATCTTCCCAGTTCTATTTTGAGTATTGAGAACAGCGCTTTTAGAGGAAACTTAATTGAAAAAATAATTCTGCCGGATAGCCTCACTAAGATTGGCGATAATGCTTTTAGGAATAATAAGTTACAGTCGTTAATGCTTCCATTGGGACCAATAGAGCTAGGGGCAAATATCTTTGCTGACAATTTTATATCTGCGTTAGTTTTACCAAAAAATATTAAAGTTATTCCAGTTGGTTTTATGAAAAATAACCAACTTGTGGAAGTAGAACTTCCGAAAAGTATTTTTAAGATTGAATCAAGCGCATTCGAAGGAAACAAAATTAAAAAATTGTTAATACCAAACAGTATGCATTACATTGGCGAAAAAGCATTTAGCCAAAATAAACTGGAATCAATAGTTATACCAAATAGTATCGAAAGCATAGGACACTATGCTTTTGCCTATAATTTAATCATAAACATGAGTTTGCCAGATAAAATGGAGTCTGTCCCAGAAGGTCTTTTTAAGCGGAATAAATTAAATTCATTAAACCTACCGTCTAGCGTAAAAACAATTGGTCCTCATGCATTTTCTGAGAATTGGTTTGATAATAACCTAGTGATTCCAGATTTTGTTGAGGTCATCGGGGAGAAAGCCTTCTTTGGTAATTGGGTGCAGAAAATTACTTTTGCTGAAGGGCTAAAAATAATTGAGAAAGAAGCTTTTTCAGGACATAGAATGAGAGATTTAATTATTCCCGAGTCTGTAAAATTTATTGGTGCTGGCGCATTCAAAGGTAGTCATGTCTCAGAAACAAATTTACAAAACGTTAAGCTTCCCTCAAATATAACAAAAATAGAGCCTTATGTTTTTAGTCAAAACAATATCAGTGAAATCCAATGGCCTTCTACATTGAAAGTTATTGCTGAAGGTGCTTTTGAAAAGAATAATTTTAAAAGGCTTTTAATCCCACATCATATTACAAATATAGGAAGTCGTGCTTTTGCAGAAAATGAAATTAAAGATTTAACTTTAGATGATGGAGTTAAGTTTTTTGGTTCTTATGCTTTCGCTAATAATAAAATTGAAATTATCAAATTACCTAATGTTTCAATTCTTGCCGAAGGACTGTTTGCGTTTAACCTTATTGAAAGAATTGAAATACCTTCCAAGGTAGAAATAATAGAAGAGGCTGTATTTTCTGGAAACCCTCTTAAAGAAATATTTTTCTCAACTAAGGTTCTTAAAGAAGTTAAAAGTAGAGCATTTGATGCCGAATCAAGAATAGGAGATGCTGCTGAAATAACTAGACTGTCTCTACCATCCTCATTGGTTACAATTGGAGAAAGCGCGTTCACAATGTTAAAGTTGGAAAAACTTGTTATTCCTGAAAACACAAAAAATATTAGCCCTTATGCTTTTAATAAAAAATATAGTACGACGCCTCATGAAAGAAGTACTGTTGAAAACCTAGAAATATCTGAAGGTATTACATCTATAGGTCCAAATGTGTTTAGGAGTGTTCAAATCGAAAATTTAAGTTTTCCAAGCTCTCTTTACTCTATCGGAGAGAATGCGTTTTCTCTTAATGAAAGTCTAAAGCTATTGGAGTTTTCATCAGGAATAAAAGAAATGGGTCATAGTGTTTTCGCAGGGACTAAAATTTCTAAGCTAAAATTTAAAAAAGATGTTATTAGAATCATTAATGGAGCTTTTAGCTCGGCTCTAATTGATTCTATTTCTATTCCTGAAGGTATTGAGGAGATTGGCGTTGGAGCATTTTCCACATGTAGACTAAAAAAGCTTGTACTGCCAAACTCTATTAAGGTTATAGAAGATGCCGCTTTTTCCTGGAACAACTTAGAAGTAATAAAGATACCTAAAGGAATATTAGAGATTCATGATAGGGCTTTTTATAGGAATAATATACCCGAGGTAAATATTCCATCTGGAATTTCATTTTTACATGATAACGCTTTTGATGAAATGACAAATTTGGTTTTTGAACAATAAGAACTACTACTATCTATCTATAACCGTAACCTAAGAGGTTAGGTTACAGAACACTTAACAACAATCATGTTTTTTATAGTTTTATAGTGCTTACTTCTTAAGTTTGAATATTTGATGAATTGATTGCAGGCCCAAGTGGCCCATTTTTTTGGCGTGAAAATCAAATAAATCATCGCTCGTGGCTATTGGCCCAAAACTGAACCACAAATTCCAATTTAAAAATCAACCAATTTAAAAAAGCTGAATGATTTCAGTCATTCAATTTTTGGCACCACTCTCGCAATTTATATATGTGAGAGGGGGAAGTATCTCCCGCTCTAAGCCGAAGGAGGTAGCCTATGTTGGGAGCCGATTACGTTCCATATTTATCCAGATGCCCACGTTGTGGGGATGGCAGTCTTGAACGACTGAGTACACACCAACATTGCGTCAACTGCAACTATTCAGACTACGAGTCCATTGGGGCAAGGAAAGAAAGTCACCTTCTATAAAGGCTGCGATGAGCCTGTCATTGAAGAGTATGAAGCTTCTGTCAAGGAGGCTGACTGTGCCTAAATATCAATTTCTAAAGTGGTTAGGAAGGATAAGAGCTCTTTTATTTTAAAAGGCCCCCAAATTGTAACTATTTAAATAGCCTAAACTATGAACTTACAGCTTTTGAGTTTTAGATCCATAAATAATTATGATACGTGTACAGATGTTAAAAGTAACGCTAAAACTGTTTACATTCAAAATACTCCACGACCTAAGCGTGAATGCATCAAAAACTTTACTGACGAGATTTGTAGTTACGATTGTAAAAAGGTTCATACAAATGCTGGCTGTGCAAATACCCCATATGGTAACTGTGTAACCACTCCATGGCACGTGACATGCGGAATCAACTGCACAAAGGATAAATGGGATAAAATCACTTGCGATCGAGTGACTTACACGTCCGATAAATAATAATTCATAAAATATTTCCTGCTTGCTATTATTTAGGTAAATAATATAAAAGTTTTTTAGGACATGTTGAAATTTTATCTAGTCACTTAACTAACTAGGTGAATAGTTTACATGCCTTAATAACCCTAGGAGGTTTAAATGAAATTTTTTTTACTAACATTTACGCTAATACTAGCTAGCTCAATGAGTTCAGCCGAACAGTTTGTATGTGGAACAACGGGATTGATAAATGGAAGCAAAAAGTTTTACGTTGGCCCTACAGAGTCTTCATATTTAGAGGCAAGAAAAAAAGGTTACAAAGATTGCCAAAGTTATACAGCCACTCATTGTGAGATTATCTCTTGTTATGATGTTAATGAGTCTGTTTTACACACCTGCGATTCTATCGGTGAAGTCGGTGGATTTATTAGATTTTATGTCGGAGAAACTAAGCTCTCGATTGATAGCGCTGCAAAAGATGCATATACGACCTGCCACATGAATGCCAATAATTGTAAAGTTACAGACTGTCGATAATTGAGCTCATTAAGTTTTTTTACCTATTTCGGTCGGTAAATACCTTTTTGGCCAGTCGTCTCCCAAGTGTTTGGTGAGTGCTTGAAATTTTGTCCTTTTGTATTCCAACCTCCTCTAAAATTTAAATCATATAAAGGGCGCCCCTTACCAGTGATTATATTATGTGTAAAAGAGCTGTTTTTATATTCACGGCCAGTTTTTAATTTTGATTCAGGATACCCACCACTTACTTTATCAACATGAACTCCGGTAAAAACAGCTGAAGTAGCACTTGTTGAGGCATCGACATCGTACTCTACAAGGTTACAATTGAAGTGGTTGTTTTCTCCTTGGCTAATTATGGAACCACTTAACATGGAAAACATTGTTTTTGGAACTCGGCCAGTAGCAGAAAATTTAATATGATTATTTCGAGCAATATTATTGCTCGTGAAGCTAGAAATAGCTTCTGATAAAGTTCTTGAACCTAGCGGTCCATTTGAACTTTTCCAATGATAATAGTTTGAAAATGTTTTCGTATTTCCTGTTTGCATTTTAATCAGTCGCTTACCACCGTCAACAAAACGATTCGCCATAAACAAGAATGGACGGTCCTGAACTTCTTTCAATGGATGTCCCTGCAAAACTATAGTGTCTGCGTCACTCGCTGAGTTTTTGGATTGAAAATTGCCACCAACATTATTTGCAAACGTACCACCACGAATAATTTTACTTCCGCTACTGCCTGGATTAATCCAGATACCGCGAACAGCAGCCGTTTTACCTATTAAATTTTCAAAACGATTACAGGTGATATGAACGTCATCTGCTTCAGCAACAGATAAACCATACACCGTAGAAGAGTCTTTAGTATTATAAATGTTAATTACACCACTGTTAACCAATGTAAAGCGATGAGCACCGTCACCGACTATCCAACCAGCATTAAACCCAGATTGGTTTTTCCCATCAATCAATGAATTGTAAATATGTACATCAGGCGCTGTAATAGTGCCTATATTTTTTGCCCCATTAGCTGGAACAGATGGCATATTCCAAATACGTACAGTCTTTGAGATTTTTAAATTACTTAAACGATAAACTGAGCCATCTCCAACAAATAGACCACCTTTTGCGAGAAGTGCTTGAATGGCAGTGGTGTCATTAGAACCATTGCTTTTTGGTAGCTGTACCGCATTTGACGGTGGCCTAGGAGTTTCAAGAGCCTCTACACATGAGTTATCTTTATCAGCTTTCCAAAAACAGACTGTAGGATTTTTAAAAAGAAAATCTGCAACAAATTCAGCTGGATCTTTAAAGCAATTGCTATTTAGGTTTTGAACTTGTGTTTTACAAAATTTTCTACCTGACAAAGTTGGCGAAGTATTGTTACTTCCTCCATTTGTCACTGGAGCTGGCATTGAGTTGTTGTTTTCATTATCAGCTCCAAGAGAAGGAGCGAGACCACTTTCTTCAGGTTTTTTAAAAGTAAAGTTTTTAGATATAAATTCATTACCTTTTTTATCTGTAAAGTGCACTCTGTAATTGTAAATAACTCCTGGAACAAGCTCATTCAACCTTTGCACATGAGTTAATAAGTATTTTTCTTCAAGTAAAGTTTTGTTTCCATAGTTGTCAGTTGTTCCATACTCAATGTAGACTTGTGAGGGGTTACTCAACTTAATAGTAATAGCAGATGAATCTCGAGAGAGTTCTTTAACTACTAGAATTTCAAGTTGAGTTTGATTTATATCTGTCGCAAGATCACTTGGATCTGTTTGCCCAGCTTGTGGAGTTGTAACAGGTGGCTGTAAATCTGTGACTGTTTTTGGATCAGTATTTTTTTTATCTTCTGGCAAAGATTGCGTACTGCTCTCAGTACTAGTTGAAATTGATTCAAATTTTCCGCCACAGTTCTGATACAACATGATCAAAATGAAAAATGTTATTATTAGTGTAAATGCTTTTATCTGATTCATCTATCCCCTGGTGGTTTTACATGCTTAATATCTAATAATTATAACTAACTACAACTCGTTTTTCTATGTGAATAAAATAACGTCTCATTATAAAACAATTATATTTTAAAAAACAAGATTGTGGTTAGGAAGGATAAGAGCTCTTTTATTTTAAAAGGCCCCCAAATTGTAACTATTTAAATAGCCTAAACTATGAACTTACAGCTTTTGAGTTTTAGATCCATAAATAATTATGATACGTGTACAGCTACAGACTCCCTTAATCTGCATGATCCAAGCCAGCCACAAGGTAAATTGGTAAATGTCAACTTTGCGGGCAGCTACAAGGACTTATAGTCCTAAGGTTGAATACCTTGTTGCTTTGATTTCAAAATTTGATACCATAATGACTGTATTGAACTCATGCATCCCCCCTTCAATGGGAAAGCACCTGAGTGTAGAGTTCTAAGTCACATGTAATTAAACCTTTAATTAGGGTTTGAAGCAAAAGAAGGGAATGTTTTAATAAGCCCATAATTGGAGGTTTCAATGAAACTATCTGCACCAATCTATAAACTAAAAAAACAAGCTAAGGAACTAAAGAGGTCAAAGTCTATTACAATGACTGAAGCTCTTAATCAAATAGCTAAAGCTGAAGGTTTCTATTCTTGGAGCTTGCTACAAGCAAAAGCTAAAGATATTTTACCTAAAAAAAGGGAAGAAATCTTAGAGTACCTTAACCCAGGCGATCTAATACTTATTGGCTCTCGTCCTGGCTTAGGAAAAACTACGTTTACTTTGCAAGTGTTATTACAAGCTATTCAATATAAAAGAAAATGCTTCTTTTTTTCTTTAGAGTATAATCATAAAGATGTTGCATCAAAAATGGCAAACCTTGATGAATCAATTGGACAAAACAATTCACTTTTAAAATTTGATTTTTCAGATGATATTTCATCTGAATATGTAATTAGCAAAACTAAAGGGCAAATAGAAGCCGGTTCATTAATTGCTATTGATTATTTACAGCTTCTTGATCAACAACGAACGAAGCCAGAGCTTCAATTTCAAGTTGAAGAGTTAAAGGCTTTTGCCATCGAGAAAGGTTGTATTATTATTTTTATCTCTCAGATTGATCGTTCATTTGAAGAGGCAGATAAAGAGCAGCCAAATCTAGACGATGTGAGGCTACCCAATCCTGTAGACCTAGATTTATTTAATAAATCTATGTTTCTGCACGATGGAAAAATGATTTTTACAAAGCCTGTTAGCTTTGAAATTGATTAATAGCTTGATGTAATACTATGTAGTAAACTTTAATCCGGAGGCAGTGATTACAAGGAGTTACTGACTTCTCATTGCCTCCACCAACCTTGATGATAGACGAACCTCTTATATTTTGAGTATTTGGTTTTATTCAGGTAAATCTAGTTAGCTTTACAGAATTTTTTAGGCTATATTAATGTAATAAAGAATAAAAATTATTTTATTAAGACATTTAATTTATTGATTCAAAACTTATATTGATGGATATAAATTACGTTAACTAAAAACTGTAAAGGAAACTTATGAAGTTACATATGGTTATTAAATTATTTGCAATTTTAATATTTGCAATCGCCTCTTCTGTAGGATGTTCATCAATAAAATCAAAAAAAATACCAAGAAAATTAACTAGTAGCACTTGCACAGCTGAATGTATAATGATTGATGATTCCAGGATTACACATATTTCTATATTCCCCGTTTTAGCGAAAGAATATGGTAAAATCACAGGGACTAGCTTTGAAGATATTTACAATCAATGTTCATTAAAAGTTGCTAACTCAATTAAAAACAATGAATTGCCGTATTGGATACCACAGCAGGTTTTAAATCCAACTACCATATTTCAGCCTAAACTATATAAATTTTTACATAAACTTGTAGAACCTAAAGTCTCCTTCATTGCTAATAAAAGTGTTGTAGCTACACCGTCTAATAGTTGTGAATAAAAAAATAGTTTTGGCTGATGCTTCGGCTTTTATGTTGTCCCGTTATTTAAATGTTTCGTCAATAAATTGACATGTCGTAACGATGTTTGTTTAATAGATAAATGAAGAAAATATTTTATTTTGTTATACTTTTTTTGTCACATGATTTACTTGCAGAATCTAAATTTGAAAGTGCTTTTAAAAATGTTTGGAACGAGTCAAAGCAACAAATTTATCCAGAAGCTTTGGTAGAAAAATATTTTACTGATGAAAATAAAAGTGTTCTCTTAAGAGATATAAAAAAGGTAGATAGTTGGTATTCATTTGAAAGAATCTTAAATCCATTTTTACTAAGTTTAAACGTATCTCATACTTATTTTTACTCAGTCGAGAATGAGGACTATTATTTTATGAGGTCTTTATTCACATCAAAAGATTTAATGAACCCTAAAATTTACCATATTGGCATGCAAACTAAAAAAGATGGAGATTACTTCTATGTTCGAACTACCTTAGAAGGTTACCCAGCATCTCGAATAGGGCTAAGAAGAGGTGATAAGTTGCTGAGTGTTAACCAAAAGCCTTTTCATCCGTATCTCTCATTTAATGAGCCTTCTTCTAAGGCTTATAAAATTAAATTTGAAAGAAACAATAAGATCTTTAAAAAAAGCATTAAGCCTATTTTTGAGTCACCACACTGGTCGTTTGTTAATGCTTCAATTAATAGTGCGAAAGTTTTTTCTATTAATAAAAAGAAAATTGGATACTATCATTTATGGACAGGGACTCACCCAAGTGCTCTTGAAGAGTTTAAAAAGGCGTTAAGCAATAAATTAACCCCAAAAAATACTGATGGATTAATTATAGATCTAAGAGACGGTTTTGGTGGTGCCTGGTGGGCTTATTTAGATCCTTTTTTTGTTAATAGAACTTCTTACTTTGAAGCTACAATAAGAAATAAGTCTGGTGAAGATAAAGTATTAAGTCCACCACAGCAAATTAACAAAGATGTATACACTAAGCCAATTGTAATTATCTCGAATGAAGGAGTTCGATCTGGCAAAGAATCCCTAGTTTATCAATTTAAAAAAACAAAATGAGCGCATGTCATAGGAGCTACTACTGGAGGTATGTTTTCTATGGGTAATAGTATTTTTTCAGATAAAAATTATGACTACATCTTGTATTTATCAATTGCTGAATTATTTTTGGATGGTGAAAAAGTTGAAGGGGTGGGTATAAGTCCTGATACTTACGTTGATTACCCTTTAAAATCTAACTCAGGTATAGACCCCCAGCTGGATGCTGCTAAAAGTAAATTACTTGAATTATTGAAGAAATAATAGTCGCACGAATCCGTCCTAAAAAAATTATTCTTGTTCGAAAAACCTCTGAGATACCATGTACATGCAAGGCTGGCTATTGCCATGTTTGCACGGCATCTCTCATTTATTATTTAGAATGATCAGCAATTTGCTGCCGATGCTCAGAAAACTAGTACGTTTTTATCTATTGATCATTTGTTTAATTTACAAGGCTAAAAATGATGATACAATTTTCCGTAAGAAAGGAGTTTTAGCTTATGTTATTTGCACACGGTTGGGCAATCATTCAATCTTCTCGCGAAATTTATACTAATGCTAAGCCTGGAGATCTTGATGAAATTGATGAAAAATTGGCAATAAATGATAAGAAGCTACATAACGATTTTAAGGTTTGGATTTCTGAAAATAAAGATCAATATTTAGTTTATTCATTTCATGAGTATCTGAATCATTGTAATGGCTTTCTACAGTTTACGATTGCGAGGAACCATAGGTCTTCATGTATTTGGGATTTGATAAATTGGCTTGCATCCTCTTCTTCCGGTACTTACGGAATTACTTATGTTCATGATGATGAAGATATTATTGGACTAAATCAATATGGGAGAGGAAAAAATGATTACTCAAATGAATTCCGTGTCTGGAGAGTCCTTAAAGGAGAAGTGATGGAGCTTGAAGACAAGTTTCTGTCTCCTATTGTCCCAACAATATTACCAAATTTTGATTCTTAAAAATTTGTTTTCTATGTGGTCGTCAGACAGAGCACC
>CALLBC010000240.1 GCA_938001965.1 uncultured Bdellovibrionales bacterium
TTGAAGTTTCCCTTCGTAGGTTTGCGCGCGTTGGGCAAAAATATCTAATATTAACTGGGAGCGGTCTAAAACTCGAAGCCCCAATTCTTTTTCAAGGTTTCTCGATTGGATACCTGAGAGAGTGTGGTCAACAATAACTAAGGTTACATCTTGCTCAGTGCAAAGCTCTTTTAGCTCTTGCACTTTACCTTTACCAATTAAAGTGGCTGCCTGGAATTGATTTAAAGTTTGGGTGATATTGGCCACCACGTCGGCACCGGCAGCAAAAGCCAAGTCTTCAAGCTCCACTAGGCTTTCCTTCATTTCGCTAAAGTTGCCAGACTTTAAACTGACTCCAACAACTATAGCGCGTTCTTCTATTTTTTCTTTATTTGCGGCCATTCTTTTTCGCGGTGGTTTTTTTTGCTCTTTGTTTATAAGCTTGAGCTTCAACAGCAGTAAGTACAATGGTGTTTATGATGTCTTGTACATTACAAGTTCTTTGCATGACGTTGGCTGGCTTATTAATGCCCAATAAAAATGGGCCCATAACTTCACATTCACTAAGCTGTTGAATTAACTTGTAGGCAATATTACCTGAGTTTAAATCAGGGAATACTAAAATGTTGGCGCCATCTTGAATGTTACAAAATGGAAAAATTCTCTCAACAATAGAAGGGTTCACTGCTGTGTCAGCTTGCATTTCACCATCAACAATTAGTTTAGGGTTAATTTTAGATACAAGTTTGGCCGCATTTCTCATTTTAGCTGGTGCGCCTTTTTTACCAGTAAAGTTAGAATAACTTAGCATAGCCACTCTTGGCTCAATATTATAATACTTAGCCACACGAGACGCAGACAGTGCAATAGAGGCAATTTGCTCTTCTGTAGGGTCAATATTAACAGTGGTGTCCGTTAAAAATAATAATCGGTCTTCAAATAAAATAATAATAAGGCCGGCTGCTGTTTTATACTTGTCCGGGCCTATGATTTCAAAAATTGGTAATATACAATCAGCATAATTTTGAATGGCACCAGATACTGAAGCATCAGCATCGTCTTGCTTAACCATCATAGAAGCGTAGTAATATGGATTTCTAATAAGTCTTTCAGCCTCAGCCTCCATAACTCCTTTTCGCTGTCTGATTTTGTAGAACTCTTTTGAATACTTGGCGTAATCTTTGTGATCGCGAGGAGTGATGATTTCAATATTAGTGAGGTTATCAAGCTCAAGCTCAGAAATAGTCTCTTTGATGCGTTCAATGTTTCCAAGTAAAACGGGTTCAATGATGTCTTCTGAAGCTAGCGTGTTTAAAGCTTTTAAAACTTTTGTGCTATTGCCTTCAGGAAAAACAATCTTAGGTTTTTTGCCTTTGGATTTTTTTGTATAAGATTTAATTTTATTAATATTAGTTCTGATAAAGCCTTGGCTAAAACTTTGCGCGGCTTCAAGTTGCTCTTTGTAGAGTTCTAGATTTTTAACTGGTTTACGAGCCACTTTTGTGTCCATGGCGGCTTTGGCAACAGCAGGGGCAACAGTGGTTAATACTCGGTGATCAAAAGGTTTAGGAATTATATAATCGGGGCCAAATGTAAAGGCGCGATTACCGTAAGCCTCAGACACAGAGTCAGGAACATCCTGTCTGGCCAATTCAGCCAAGGCTTTAGCGGCAGCAAATTTCATTTCTTCGTTAATATGTGTAGCCTGTACATCTAAGGCACCGCGAAAAATTGATGGGAAACCCAAAACATTATTCACTTGGTTTGGAAAGTCACTACGACCGGTGGCCATGATCACATCGGGGCGAACTTTGATAGCGTCTTTTGGTAAAATTTCTGGGTCAGGATTAGCCATTGCAAAAACTATTGGTTTTTTTGCCATGCCTTTTAACATTGCTGGAGTTAATGCCCCGGCCACACTTAACCCACAAAATACATCGGCCCCTTTAAGAGCTTGAGTCAGCGTGCGATTTTTAGTTTTTTGAGCAAATTGTTTTTTATATTTGTTCATGCCCTCTTCGCGCTCAGTGTGAATAACACCTCTGGAGTCACACATGGTAATATTCTTTTTTAATACGCCCACTTTCATGAAAAGCTTTGCGCAGGCAATTGCCGCAGCTCCGGCGCCGTTGACCACAATTTTAATATTTTTTAGTTTCTTTTTACTCACCATGCAGGCGTTAATTAATGCGGCTGCCGTAATAATGGCAGTACCATGTTGGTCATCATGGAAGACTGGAATATTCATTTCTTCTTTTAAGCGCTCTTCAATAATAAAACAGTCTGGAGCTTTTATGTCTTCTAAGTTTATTCCACCAAAGGTGGGCTCTAATGTTTTAACCGACTGAATGAAGTCTTCAATGTTATCTGTTTTAAGCTCAAGATCAAAAACATCAATATTGGCAAACTTTTTAAATAGAACGCCTTTACCTTCCATAACGGGTTTACTGGCAAGGGGGCCAATATCGCCCAATCCAAGAACAGCAGAGCCATTAGTAATAACAGCCACTAAGTTTCCTTTTGTGGTGTAGTCATAGACCTTAGCCGGGGATTTTGCGATTTCTTTACAAGGGGCCGCCACTCCTGGTGAATAAGCTAGAGACAGGTCGTATTCGGTGTCGCACTTTTTACTTGAGCGAACATCCACTTTTCCTGGTTTTTCAGCGGAGTGATAGACTAGGGCTTCTTTATCAAATGACTTTGCCATGGTGATCCTTCTAGATGTTTGTTTAAATTAAGTAGATTGTTTTAAGGGTGTTTTAACAATTTATCTAGTCATTTAACTAATCAGATAAATTGTCAAAACACCCTAAACTTAACAGCCTACATATGCACCTATAAAAACAAGTTCCTGTGTGTTTTTCACAACTCTAGCATAGCCTAAAGTAATTGGCTTTTTTTTAGTGGTTGTATGATTTTATGCGTTAACACCACAATATAATGAGTTAATTTCAAATTTATCTGTTTAAAAAACAACCTAATATCGAGGCGAGGAAAGTATGTCTAGAAATGTAGTTATTGTGGAAGGTCTAAGAACCCCCTTTGCCAAGGCAGGAACGGATTTAAAGGATGTCCATCCAGCAGATTTAGGTGAAGTTGCACTAAGAGAATTAATTGCTAAAACCAATTTAGATACTGATTTGGTGGATGAAGTTATTGTGGGTAACACAGGCAGTCCATCAGATGCTGTTAATATTGGCCGAGTTGTGGCCCTGCGCGCCGGAATTCCGCTTAAAACTTCAGCTTATACTGTGCACAGAAATTGCGCATCAGCTTTAGAGAGTGTTACCTCAGGCTTTGAAAAAATTAAATCTGGAACCATGGACGTAGTGTTAACTGGTGGAACTGAAAGCATGTCGCAGTTGCCACTTATATATAATAAAAAAACCACCTCTTGGTTTATACAAATGATGTCGAAAAAAACGGCCATGCAAAAAATAATGCATTTAAAAAACTTAAGTTTACCGGCCTTACTAAATCCTAAAATTTCAGTGATGGAAGGTTTAACCGATCCATTTGTTGGCATTAATATGGGTAAAACTGCTGAAATATTAGCTAAAGAATTTGGTATATCAAGATTGCAACAAGATGAGTTTGCAACCATGTCTCATACTCGTGCTGCAGCGGCACAAGAGTCTGGAGCATTAAAAGATGAAATCACGCCAGTGTTTATTCCGCCTAAGTTTAAAAAAGTAGTTCATCAAGATATTGGGCCACGTGCAGGGCAAACCGTTGAGAAGCTAGCTAAGCTGCGTCCGTACTTTGATAGAAAGTATGGTTCAATTACAGTTGGTAATGCCTGCCCACTAACAGATGGAGCAGCAATGCTTCTATTGATGGAAGAAGAAAAGGCTAAAAGTTTAGGTTATAAGCCCTTAGCCAGAATTAGAGGTTACGCTTTTGCCGGGCTAGAGCCTGAGCGTATGGGGCTTGGTCCTGTTTACTCAACACCAATTGCTTTAAAAAGAGCTGGCGTTGAGTTTAAAGATTTAGATCTTATTGAGCTTAACGAAGCCTTTGCTGCGCAAGTGCTTGCTTGTAATAAAGCTTTTGCCAGTGATGAGTTTTGTCAGAATAAATTAGGCTTATCAAAAGCGTTGGGTGAAGTTGACCCTAATAAATTAAATGTTAATGGCGGTGCCATTTCATTAGGTCATCCTGTTGGCGCCACAGGGACTCGCTTGGTTTTAACTCTAGCGAAGGCTTTAAAAGCTCAAAATAAAAAGTTGGGTCTTGCCACATTATGTATCGGTGGCGGTCAAGGTGGAGCCATTGTAATTGAAAATATGAATGTTTAAATCTTTTAAGTAGGGAACTATATATAAATGAGCACAGTAGATTGTTTAGAAATTATTGATAAAGGCGATTATGCCGTAGTTGAATTTGATTTAAAAGGGGAGAAGGTGAATAAGCTTTCATTCCCGGTGATGAAGCGCTTACAAGAAGTGACTAATGAACTAAAAAGTTCTAAGTACAAAGCAGTGGTTGTTAAATCAAAAAAGAAAAAGATTTTTATTGCCGGGGCTGACATTGAAGAAATTAAATCGGTCACCGAAGAAAGTCAGTTTAGAAGTGTGCTAGAGCAAGCCCATAGTATTTTTAATGCTTGGGAAGATTTACCAATGCCAACCATTGCCGCCATTGATGGGGCCTGTCTTGGCGGCGGTTGCGAGTTTGTAATTTCTTGTGACTACAGAATTGCCACTTTAGATAAGTCAACGCGCATTGGATTGCCAGAGGTTAAGCTTGGTATTATTCCGGGTTTTGGTGGTTGTATTCGTTTACCTAGAATGATTGGTGTTATGGCATCCCTTGATATTATTTTAGCTGGAAAGTCTGTGGATGGAAAAAAGGCAGCTCGTCTAGGTTTAGTGGATGAAGCTGTGCCAAAAGAATTATTAGATCAGCGCGTAGAGCTTATGGTGAACGACATTATTGCCGGTAAGAAATCGAAACGCCAAAAAACATTTAAAGCCAAAAAATTACCTAATAAGTTTTTAGAGTCATTTTTAGGTCGTGGAATTGTGTTTTCAAAAGCTAAAAAAACTGTAATGAAGCAGTCAAAGGGCTTTTACCCAGCCCCTCTTGCTGCATTAGATACTGTAAAAAAAGCCTTTGGTGCTTCTCGTAGTAAAGCGCAAGAAATTGAAATGAAAGCCTTTTGCAAGGTGGCTGTGACTCCAATTAGTAAACACTTAATTAATTTGTTTTACCTAATGGAAGGAATAAAAAAACAAACGGGTGTATCCTCTGATGTTAAACCACTTAAGATTGAACATGTGGGAGTTTTAGGTGCCGGTGTAATGGGTGGTGGTATTGCTCAGCTTGCTGCAGATAAAAACTATAACGTTCGCATGAAAGACATTAGTAATGAAGCTTTGGCCATTGGTTATAAACAAGCCAGTGATATTTGGGCAAAAAAAGTAAAACGTAGACGTTTAAGTAAATTTGATTTTAAAAAGAAAATGAGTTTAATTGGCAGTAGTTTAGACTATTCTGGTTTTCCAAAGCTAGATGTGGTGATTGAAGCCATTGTTGAAGATATGAAAATTAAAAAAATGGTAATCGCTGATACGGTTAAGCACTGTAAAGAAGATGCCATTATTGCCACAAACACATCATCACTGAGTGTAACAGAAATGGCTGAGGCTCATCCAAACCCTAAAAACTTTGTGGGCATGCATTTTTTCAACCCAGTTCATAAGATGCCACTGGTTGAAGTGATCCGAGGGGAGCACACAAGTGACGAGGCAACAGCCACAATATTTGATTTATCCAAGCGCATGGGTAAAACCCCAGTGGTTGTTAAAGATGGTCCTGGTTTTTTAGTGAACCGATTATTACTTCCTTGGATGTCAGAGGCCTTATTTTTACTTGAAGACGGTATGAGTATTAAAACCTTAGATCGTCACTTTACTCATAAGTTTGGTATGCCAATGGGGCCATGCCGACTATTAGATGAAGTGGGTTTAGACACTGCCATTAAAGTTTTAAAAATATTCCAAAACTCTTTAGGCGAGCGTATTCAGGTTTCAGCACTGGCTGATAAAATTAAAGCCTCTGATAGATTAGGAAAAAAGAATAAAAAGGGTTTTTACAACTATAATGAAAAAGGTCATGACACCGATGTGGATGACTCTATGTACTCACTGCTTGGTTTGAAGTCAGCTAATGACTCTTTAACTGAGGAAGAGTGCATTGAACGCGGTATGTACCAAATGATCAATGAAGCAGCTCGTGCTTTATTAGAAGATAAAATTGTTGAGACAGCAGGTGAAGTTGACCTCGCCATGATTATGGGAACTGGTTTTCCTCCGTTCAGAGGTGGCTTACTTAGGTACGCCGACGAAGTTGGAATTCAAAATATTGTTGATAAGCTTGAAGGCTACCACCAAAAAATTGGAATTCGTTTTAAGCCAGCAGACTCACTAGTTGAAATGGCTAAAAATAATAAAACATTCTACTAGTTGGGTTTTCAGTAGCATAAGGCGCAGACTAAATTTAAAAGAGCAAACTAAAACTACCAAAAGCCTCAGACATACGGTGCTCGGTGGCCTACGGCCACCTGTGCTCCGAACTCGTTTTTGATAGATTTAGTTTGCTCTTTTAAATTTAGACTGCTTATTCCTGTAAAAATAAGTTAACCTTCACTGTTTGTGGCTAATTTAACCTAACAAATGATTATAACTTAATTTAAGCAATGTAGCCCCATTTATACTTGCACGTCATCCAGAGGCGAAGCCGAAGAATCTTTTGTCTTTGTGAAGTAACTTTTTTACGACTTAAGCCGAGTGTGTTCAGGCTATTTAGTGATTATCCGATAAGTAATAAAATATTAGTATTACATAGTTTACTTTTGGAGTTCATTTTGAAGATTATTAAATTAGTTATTATATTTCTTTTAATACCAGTAGCTTTTGCTATTGCTAAGTCAGAAACACCAATTTGTGAAGATCATATTAATCACTTAGTGGTTGAGGGGGAGGATGCTCTTGCCCTTACAGACTCTTTCAGAGAAATTATTGAAAATTATAAAGTTGAGCCCACCTCAGGTGACCCATGCTTGGGGGATATTGGTGAGCTTTTAAAATTATGTAAAAATATAGGTACTATTAATGTTGATAGAAAGCCTCTTCCTTGGAAAGGCGGGAGCCGAGCTGAACTTATTGGAGTCGCTCAAAGCGACTGCCTATCAACCATGAATCGCATTCGATGTGGTCGTTAAGCTAAAGCCCAAATTTCTGGATATATAATTTTTTAATTTTGTCTTAGCCTTTGGCTACAGTGCACTTACGGCAGCATCGCGTCTTCGCACTTTGTCACCTTTGCAGGTGAACACAGCGCGGATACGCGAAGCGCGACGCGATACTCTAGCCAAAGACTAAGACAAAATTAAAAAATTATATATCCAGAAATTTGGATTAAAACACTTACTTAACCGTCACTTTATACTCAGGTGATTTATAAAACTTTCCAGTGCTGCCTTTAATTTTAATATAAAAATAACCACTATGATATTTGTTTAAACGCTTTAATGAAAAATTAAGTTTTGTACGTTTTTTTATTAAAGCTCCCTTTTTTCTATTAAAAGGTTTGTGAAACCAAAATACTTTGTAATTTGAATCACCTTCTACCTTATAGCCAATACTCAGTGGAGTTCCAGCTTTTGCCTTTACTTCTGTATTTTTAGTGGCAGTGATGGTGAATTTTTCTTTTGGTTTTTCTTCCACAGCCTCAGGCTTGGGTGTGGGCTCTTCTTTCATAGCAACAGGTTCTGGGGCAATGGTTGGTTGAGTGTTGGCCACAGGAGTTTCTGCTTTGGTGGTTGCCGCTGCGGCTACAGCTACAGGTTTTGTTGGTGTGTCTGCTTGAACGTTTTCTGGTTCCACTTGAAAAAATATATTTTGTGGTTCATTAATTTTATCATCGATAGTAGCCACATAATAAACCACTTCTTTTTCAGGGCTAACATTAAATGTCTTACCCACATTAACTTTCTTTAAGCTACCATTGCCTTTTTTAAACCATTCAATAGTAAAGTCTGCGCTTCCTTTTTTTACATCTAATGTAAGAAGTTTAGATGATCCCATTTTTAATTTTTGAATGGGCTCCGGTCGTTTTACAACTTCATAGTTTACATATCCTTCAGGTAATTCTTTAGCTTTTTTTATGGCCTTTCTTAAACCGGGAGGCGGAGGAGGTGGGGCTGTGGCTTTGCGCCCAGTGGCTCTAGTAGGCGGTGGCGGTGGTGGAGATCCTGGATTAGTTGTTGGTTGGGTATTGGTCACATCCGCCTGGGGTACTACTGGTGCCGTATTTGGAGAAAAACTCATGTAAATAAAAGCTGCAGCCAGTAAAACAATTGCACCACAAATTAAAATTAATTTCTTATCCATTATGTAACCCCTAAGCTGGTGATAAATAATTAATTTGGTAAACTACTTATAGTTTCATATATTTAGAGTTAATTATCCAGCGCGAGATAACAATTGTTGATTGCGCAAGCCAATGGTCTAGAAGATTATTTTTAAAAATAATCTAACTTTATTAAAATCCTAAAATGATACGTATAATAATTAGACGATGATTAAATTTTGTTCATTTATAGTAGATAAATAACTGTAATTTAGTGGAATGGAAATTGAATTACAATACCTTGATCTTGTGACACTGTTTAAAACTTTTATAACTTGATCAAAGTAGTGCTTCAAAAGGGCTAGTTACTATTTATGTTAATGAAGTAACTAGCCGATATATGAACGTAAAATAAATTTTTAAGGGGAAGACTATGGATAAGGGATATAAATCACCAATTCTTTTTATAATAGGCGGATTACTTACAGTAATTTTTGC
>CALLBC010000241.1 GCA_938001965.1 uncultured Bdellovibrionales bacterium
AACAAAAAACACTAAGTAAGTCATCTGTCTTAAACCTGACAAATACACTTCTTTCTGTTTATAAAAGTATTTTCTTGTTAATAAAACAAACATAAGCACAATCAAAGTGATCAACAACAGCCTTGGTATTAAATGAGAAGATATTGACTGAAACTCACCCATTTTTGCCATCGAAGCATATGATATAGTATCAATACGTTCACCTGCTAATTTATAATATTCAGCATTAAACAAACTAATAAATATTAGTGGTAAATTAACCACCCAAAAAACTGCTGATAAAAACATTACTGGTATTTTTTTATTTTGAAAAATTGCAGTTTTCGGAACAAAGTAAACAATAGCAAAAATTAAATTTAAAGCCAAAATTACAGGAACATCAGCCCAAACCCCTTTAAGTACAGAATTAAAAACTTCTTTAACAGAAAAAGATTTAAACAAACTTATATTAATTAATAAAAAGTAGATGCGAGCAATACTGGCAAATAATATTACTGATAAAATTAACTTAACGTATCTTGCAGCTCTGTCTGTCATCATCACTAAACCTCTATAACTTGATCATGCTTCGCTAATAAACGCTCTTTGGCATTATGACCATGACTTACTAGAACCACATCAACCCCATTGGCCTTACCCACTTCTAAGTCGTGCAATGTATCACCAACAATTAGCATTTCATTTTTATGATAGTCCTTAGATAAAATCTCTATGAGCTGTTGCCCTCTAGAAATCTTACAAGTGGCCTCTTTGTTCGCTAAGCCAAATATATTTTCAAAGTAATCACTAATTCCCTGTTGCTGAACCATTATCGAAAGGCTTTCTTGGTCTGCCGCTGATAGAATAGATTGTTTTAACCCCATAGACTTAGCAGTCTTAAGTATCTCTTTCATTTCAGGCTTTACTGAACACTCGCCAATGCCTTCCATATATTCACCAACAAAATAGTGGCAAAGTTTTTTAAAATACTCATCATTGTCCACATCAAAACCAAGTAATCTATAGTACTCGCTAACAGGAAAAGTAAAGTTATCTAAGTAAAACTGCAAACTCACTTCATCAAAGCCTTCACTTTTTAGTAATTTATTACCAGTTCGCCAAGTATGAAGACGGTCGTCCAATAGAGTTCCATTCCAATCCCAAATAATATACTTTTTATTTTCTAAGTACTTTTCAATAGTCATATCTTTCCCAAAAAAAAAGCACCATTAAAAAATAGTGCTTTTAATTCCAAATAAAATTTAATTAAGCTTAGCTCTTTTTAACTTTACTTTTCATACCGTAACGTTTTCTGAACTTCTCAGCTCTTCCTTCAGTATCTAACATTCTTTGCTGACCAGTGTAGAAAGGGTGAGATTGACTAGAAATATCAAACTTAACTAATGGGTACTCGTTACCATCTTCCCATTTAATAGTTTCATTACTTTTAACTGTTGAATAAGTTAAAATTGCGAAATCACAAGAAACATCTTTAAAAACAACTTGGTGGTTCGTAGGGTGTAAATCTTTTTTCATAATATATCCTCTGTATTAAGGTGGCTAAATTAGCACTGATTCAATTAGCTGTCCAACTAAATATAACTAAGCCCTGCCCTCAAATCGAATGTGTTTGATATGAGTAATGCTAAATCTCAATTAAAGCTAAATCCCACATATAAATGTTCAAAACTGAATCATAACCCCCTTCTAAGGTCCTGTTTTTCTAGTCCTTTTTATATTTTATCCCAAGTCCTCCGATGAGTTTTATAGGACAAGAGTCGGGAGTAAAAAATTCATGTTTAGAATATTAATACTATTTTTATTTACTATTTCTTCAATAAATTTATCTGCTGAAATCAGAGGCATAACTTGGTTAGAAAACAACCCAGAAACTAATGAATCAACAGATATTCTTGATGTTATTAACCCTGTTTCTGGCAGAGACGTGGATCTCAACTATGATGATGCAAATGAGTTGGCCCATGACCCTTTTCCTGAAAGCCCAGAAAATAACTCTGAGTCAATCACCAACCCCTTTCAACTTCAGAGCTTAAGTCAATTTGCAACTCCTGATTACTACACTCCAGACCAACATGAAATTTCCTATAAAAAAATCAGTAAGGACTACAAGTCTCGTATTATAACAATGGCCATGAAAGATGTTGTAAAAGATAAGTGCCGCCCTTATCACTTAAATAACAAACTGAACGGCATCACTAATGACAAAGATTATATTATTGCACTAAGAAGATACTTTAAAAGTTGTGATCGCAAACTCATTAATGGTTTAAGAGGAAAGTACTCTGACTTACTAAAATTGGGTTACAGAAAGTATAATGTTTTAGATAATAAAAATGCTCATAGTTTTAGGCTAGAATTTGATAACAATGAATCCATAGAAGGTTACTTAGCACTGAAGCCAGGTAAAGTGCGCCCGCTAGTTATTGTAAAGTGCGGTGTATTTTGTAATGGAAAAAGTAGCTCAACAAATGATATGATCACTACAGCCCTTTATGACTCTGGCCCCTTTCATGTAATGATGGTTGCCAATCACACGGGACCGAAAAATATTCATGACAACGCTCGAGTTAATTTTGGTGGTTTTATTGAAGGCCAAGAGCTTATGCAAATTGCAAAGTGGGCCAAAAAAGATTCCTATTTTAAAAAATACATCAATGAGGTTCATGTTTTAGGTGTGAGCCTTGGTGGGCATGCTGCCTTATACACAAGTATTTTAAATGAATACTTAGATGAAAAAATTATTAGTAGTGTTATTGGCTATTGCCCGGTTGTTGACATTCAAGACAGTGTTTACGATGTAACTGCCAGAGGGCTTATTGGTCCTATAGTGAGTCATGTTGTTAAAAAGTTAATCCGAGATAACTTTGACAACATCCCTGACTTAAAAAACTACTTCAACTCAGACTGGAAAACCAACCCTAAAACAATGGCAAGTAAACTAGCCAAAGTAAACTCTAACTATGTACGTAGCTTAGATTCTAGTGAATTTATGCAGCCCTATACTAATATTGAGGTTGAAGGTGCTGATCACTTAATGGATTTAGGGGACTTTATATCTCAAGCTAAAAAAGTAACAACACCAACTTTTGTGTGGGCCTCTAAAAATGACCCCATTGTTATTAACAAAAGAAATAGTGGGAAATTGGAAAAAGCCTTTCCTTATCCAACAAAAAATAAAAATATACAGGTTTTAAATGTTAAAAAGGGATCACATTGCTCAGTATTTGAAAGCTATGACTACAAAACAGCTAGTACTATTTTAAATAACTTTTTCATTAGAAATAGTAAGAGCTTGCAAAAAAGTAAAACAAGACATGTTGCCTCGATAAACTACAAACAACCTAAGCTTAACCATGGTGAAAAGTATGTTACTCCAAGGTTATTAACATTCCCTAACTTCGATAAGGTTGTTATACAGTACAAGATCTACACTGGTCCTCCATATATGAATCCATTTTATGCTCCTGACAGAAGCTTTAGATATGAAACTGTAGAAATTCCATATGATATACTTCCATTCAAAGTCGATGTACCTACCAGTAAAGTTGAATCACAAGTTCTTACAAGGTGGTTAAATTCAAATATTAGCTTTAAAAGAGATGGGCAGTTACTAATAAAAAGTAAGCAAGCTCCTAATCAGTTTGAATGGACCACATTCTAGAAAAGGAATTGAGTTTAACTAAACATGTCATTTTAATTTTGATTTGAAATGGCTCCTATTGCTGTAGAATTTCAACTGCAATTTTTACTTTTCATCATCACCACATTTTACTAACCTCCCACTAGGTATCTGCAGGGAGGCAAATATGCACAAGTATATATCCTTAATTCTTTGTTTTGTTTTATATTCTAGCTTAAGTCATGCAACAGCAAGAACTTGGGAGACCGGTGAAAATTTAAATTCGCAACTTCTCAATAACCCATTATTTTTAAACGATACGCAATACACCAATTACCTTGATGAGGGAATCATACATAGCCTGAATTATCCAGTAGATACTGGTGTGCATTTTCCTTATAAGCCATTTAAAACAATGTTTACGATTAAGCATAAAAGTCCAATTAAAAAAATCGCGCAAAAAGCCATTAAAAAAATCACTAATGCTGAAAGCTTAATGGATGTACAAAAAGATTTGGGCTTAGCCCCTTACCCTGAAACATTGAACGAGCCTGATCTCCCCTACTATATCCCAGACCACGCTATATATAACCACCTTGAACAACGAATGGGTTTTACAATTAAAAAAAGAAATAATGTTTCAGCATTTACAATAAGCTGCGCCCAGTGCCATACCTCTAACTTATTTGGAAAGTCTGTGATTGGCTTAAGTAATCGCTTTCCTAAGCCAAATCAATTTTTCGTTCAGGTCAAAGATATGTTTTCTAAACTACCTTTAGCCACATTAAAATTAACCGCTGATTACTCTAAAGGGCAGTACAAACTTCTCAAAAATGCTAAACAAAAATTAAAATTTGTTGGTGCAAAAGTACCAACCAACTTGGGGCTAGACACTTCATTAGCACAGGTCTCGCTATCTCTGGCTCTTAGAAATAAAGATAGCTTTGCCAGTATCCCTAAAAGACCAAAAACCCAAACTTACAAAAAACATCCTATGCAAAAATTAATTGCCGATTCAAAGCCTATGGTGTGGTGGAATGCTAAGTATAAAAATAAATGGTTAGCCGATGGCTCAGTGGTATCTGGTAATCCCGTGTTAACTAATATTTTGTGGAATGAAATTGGCCGCGGGGCTGATTTAAAAAAACTTGAGTCATGGATTGTTGATAATAAAAAAATAATTGATGAATTAACCACAGCTGTTTTTTCAAGCCAGGCTCCAAAGATGATTGATTTTGTTGGCAAAGATTACTTTAGCGATCTCGACCGTTTAAAGGCTGGGCAAAAACTATATATTAAAACCTGTGCCCGTTGCCATGGCATCTACGAAAAGGGCTGGGACAGCAATAGCAACCTACCCATGTCAGAACTTATAAAAACCAGTAACGTAATATACTCTGAGCACACTGACGCTACCGAGGTGGGAACAGACCCAGAAAGGTACAAATCCATGAAGTACCTCCTTCCACTTAACAAATTAAAAATTTCAAAGACCAATAAAATCAACATTAAAACTAAGATTGGCTATGTGCCGCCCCCACTAGTTGGTATCTGGGCAAGATGGCCTTACCTTCACAACAACTCTATCCCCAGTCTTTGTGAATTGCTAACTCCGGCTAAAAATAGAAGTTTGGAGTATATGGCGCGCCCCTCTGAAGATATTAATACTGACTTTGACCTAAACTGTAATGGCTACCCAATTGCTAAACAGATAGATGACAAATCACCTTATTACTTCAATACATCTCAAACTGGACTTTCAAATATGGGCCACGACAAAGGGATAATTTTAGACTCTAAGGGGAAAGAGATTCTCTCTAAAAATGATAAGACAAATTTAATCTATTTTCTTCAAACTTTATAAAAAAAAGGCTCACAGAATACTGTGAGCCTTTACACTAAAATAATAATTAATTATTACAGATTGCTATTAGCAAAGTCCCAGTTCACAAGTTTCCAAAAGCTCTCTAGATGAGCAGGTCTTGAGTTCCTGTGATCGATATAATAGGCATGCTCCCATACGTCACAAGTTAAAATTGGCGTATGTCCGTCAGTCATTGGGTTACCAGCATTACTAGTAGAAACGATTTCTAAAGCACCAGCTGAGTTTTTCACTAACCAAGCCCAACCTGAACCAAAAGTTGTAGCAGCTACTTTATTGAACTCTTCTTTAAAGCTTTCAAAACTACCCCATTTATCATTTATTGCTGTTGCAATATTACCTGTTGGCTCTCCACCTTTACCAGGGCCCATAGAGTTCCAGTAAAAGCTGTGATTCCAAACTTGAGCAGCATTGTTAAATAATCCACCTTTACTTGATTTAATTAAATCTTCTAAAGATTTTTCAGCATCCGCTGTACCTTCAACGGCTTTATTTAGTTTTCCTAAATAACCTTTATGATGCTTTTCAAAGTGAAACTCTAAGGTCTCAGCACTGATATGAGGGGTTAAAGCATCCTTAGAGTATGGTAAATCTGAAATTTCAAAAGCCATTAGGGCCTCCTGTGTATGTTAAAATATAGTTAAACAAAAGTCATAAGTGACCAATTTGTATGAAAGAATAGCTTCCCAAATGGAATATTTCAACCCAATATGTCTAATTTATTGAAGACCTAGGCCTATTTATTCTAATACCCCACACCATTTTTAGCTCAATTTTTACTCAATTGTTATGCTCTTGTCATTTTATACACACACTGAAGCTATTTAATTTACAACACTCTCCAAGCAGAATAAGAGTAATCCATGTCTTTAAAAACACTATTCCGTTCATTTCTTAGAATATCCACTGTTCTATTCCTAATAATATTTATGCTTTTTTGGTATATTAGAAATCCTACCATGGGCAGTAACCTTAGTAACCAAATGAAGTTTACTTCCGACCAAAATAACCTGAAAAACCATGTGGAAAAACTAGTGGCTATTAAACCAGGTCGAGACTTTAAAAGCCCTAATGGCATGAACGCCTCTAAAGACTATATAATTAATGAGTTTAAAAAATATGGCTATGAGGTAATTTTACAAGATGTGCAATCAGAAGAAAACACCTTTCAAAACATCATTGTTAAGTATAACAGTCACAAACAAGGCCCTGTGGTTGTGGTTGGCGCTCACTATGATACCGCTGGCTCAGATAACCCTGGTGCTGATGACAATGCCAGTGGTGTGGCAGGCTTACTAGAAATTGCAAGACTTCTTAAAAAAAATAGCATCCAATCAGACCATCCCATTGAATTAGTGGCCTACACTCTAGAAGAGCCTCCCTACTTTGGAACCAAAGGGATGGGTAGCGCATACCATGCGGACAAACTTAAAGAGGAAGGTAAGAGTGTAAAGCTCATGATCTCCATTGAGATGATTGGTTATTTTAGCGACGAGTTGTTTTCACAAAAATTCCCCATGAAGCTCCTTTATTTTTATTACCCTTGGCGAGGTAACTTTATTGCCTTAGTGGGAAGCCCTATGGAACGAAAAGAAATTCGCGCCATGAAAAAATCATTCAATGCTATTGATGGGCTGAGCAACTACTCAATAAATGCTCCATCGGCAGTACCCGGAATTGATTTCTCTGACCATAGGAATTATTGGGCCCATGACTGGCCTGCAGTGATGGTGTCTGACACTGCTTTTTACAGAAACCTTGAGTATCATAAACCAGGAGACACCCCTGACAGGCTAAACTACAAACTTATGAAACTTGTGGTGGATGGTACTTTTAATTTTATTTTAAACTTTCTATAACTTAACTTGATCAATAGCTCGCAGGGCTTTTGTCTAATAAAGAGCTCTCAGCTTTATCAACCTTTGCCACTAATAGAATCTTAAATCTAAGTAGTGTAATATTTAGTTATGTTTAGAGTCATTCTGTTAAGTATATTTATTATATCTTGTACACAGTCCACAAAAATTAAGAGATCAATTTCTAGCACTAAAGAATTTAGTACAATGGATCAATTTTATATTCTTAATTTGGAAAAACAACTCAATTACTTAACAACTGATTATAATACTTTTTATGCTAAGTATTACGACGGTTCAGCTAACTTTTCTCACTCAAGTACTAATAAGAAAAAAAACAAAAGAATGAATTATAATATCATCCACACGATGAATGAGCATATTAAATTTTTCTCAAGTTTTAATTATGGAGAAAATCCAGCCTGTCATAAATTTTCTAAAACTATATCTCAGGTATTAGAAAATACAGTTAAAATGATTAAATCTCAACAAAAACTTGCCAGTAGCTTGAGTAAGTATAAGTGCAATGCTATCAAACAATTTTTGAATAACTATAGCGTCGGATGTAATTACGATTCTCTTATTAAGGATCGTCGCTTTATGAACCATCATATTGCTAAAATTAGACTAAGAATATTTAAATTTATTATGTCTAGTTATTTCTATAGCTTTATGCAAGGACTTGAAGACAATGAGGTCGGAACCTCAAGCTCCATAAGTTTAGAATACCAAATATGTAAGCCAAGTGAGTACAAGCAAGTACTACAAGAGTTTATAATACTACAGTCTAACTTCTCAGATTACTTACACGAAATTGGTGCAGCTGACACCATAAAGGCTTTAAATTTAGACAAAGTGGAATTACAAAGTATTATTAATAATGGCCATTATAAAAAATTAAATAAGGTTGATACAGCACTTGAAATAGGAGCCCTAATTATTGGCGCTGAAACCGGCATAACACCACTTATCAAGCTGATGAGTGCGGTGCCAAAAAATACTGGCCGTATCAAAAGAGCTTTATACAAAACTAGAGATGTGGTGATTGGAGAACTCACGGTGCCACTCGTGCTCATTGGGGCTATTGGAACTGCTAACTATATTGATCAGCAGAATCTATTAAACTCAGAAGTTCTGTCTTTTATGGATAATGATAATTTAAACAAACAAAACTTAGAATATTTAAAGAAACTCTATGCTAGCTACTATAAAGGTCAAATTAACTTAAAAAAGAAAGACCTAGAAAACATGAATAAAGCCAATAAAAATAAGTGTGAATATGTTAACAAGCTATACTCTGGACTGGAAGACAGCCTCAGTAACTGCCCAGGCTGCACTTCTAAACTTGTTTTTTCTAACAATGATAAAACCAATAATATGAAAAAAACTATTGATAGCTGTATGTAAACTTATAAATTCTTTTTAATTCTGTACTCATCATGTTCACCGTATTACTGAATAACAAAAAATTGGTATCTACATATTCCATGACTAATATTTTAACTTTTTTTGAAACAGGCTTTATAGCTACCCATCTCATCTTCTAGCAACTCTCTCCTTAGTTAATTATTACAAAGATTTGATTACCATTCATATCAGGCCTTATCTCTACGCTTGAAGAAATCCTTTCAATTGCATGCTCAAATGCTTTATAGTGTCTACCTAGACTTAACCTTGGTACGTTCTCTCCTAAGCTTTTCTCAAATTCGGAAATAACTTTCTTCATATCAATACTTTTCATAGCATCCCCTTCCACTTTAAGTTTAAACCCTATATATGTAGCGAGACTTACAGTTCCAGCTAAAGCGCCACTAAAAAAGCTTATTCTTTTTCTTTTCATTGGTGCTTTATCTAAATTACCGTTAAACACTATTGTAGCAGCCATACCAGAATATCCAGCCACTAAAGGAGCGTACATAGCCTTTGTGTATTCATCATAAGCTAGCTTATCAGTTACGTTTCCCATAAATGCATTTAGCCTTTCAACTGGGAAAATATAGGACGATCTTTCACTAATTTCAAAAGCTGGCTGACAAGAATAGACATCACTGCCCTCACTCCCAAGACGACAAAATGTATAAAAAAAGTAATCTGTCTCATCTATTGTTGTTTTATTTAAAATAATAATTTTTTCATCATTATGAAAGTCAAATCTTACTATTGGTTTAAAATTTCCATCATCAAGTATTTTTCTGGACTCATAAATTCTATTCTCTACGCTTGCTAGACCTCTATTGATGTCTTTATTACTTTTATTACTCGCACAGCCAAAAAATAATACTGTTAGCATAAATAAGTATATTAATTTCATCGTTTACTTCTCCTTACTCACTATCACATAGAAAGTTACTTACTTTTCTTACTATATTATGACCTACACATTACTTATAAACAACCGGAAACATTTCCATTCCAGAGAACATTTTGAACAAACCTACCTATGGACTTAGGTCTTACTACTCTGTCTGTGTACAATATTGCTTAACAGGCTATAAGTTTTTGTAGAAAATAAAAAGGCTCACTAATGTGAGCCTTTTTTATTGCAATTAACTATTAGTTATAATTATCTCGCTAAATACTCTTCTGCATTAAAGTCATCCACCTGAATAGTTTTCCAACGAGCAGCCACAGCTTTTGCAATTATATCTTTTTCTTCAGATGTAATTACTGATTTTTCCACAGCCTTATCTAATAAGTTTTTAACTCTATCTTTTGGAAGAGTTTTAGCTTTAATGGCCTTTTTAATTTTGCGTTCAATGTCTTCGGCTTGTTTAACTAACTTAAACGCAACCTCTTGAATTCCTAAGTGTCCATTCCCCTCTTCTGGCAGATAAATACCGCGGGTAATTTTATCTCTCTGAGGAGTATCAGACTGGATAATCTTAGATAACTTATGCTGAACCTTATCACTTGGAGGGTTAGCTAGTCGGTTAATATTAGACCATATTTTTAAGATTTTAAATGGCGGAATAAAGTTGGCAAAAATACCATCAAAAGAATCTTGCATCTTACTAAAGCACTCATCTAGGCTATATTCTAATAATGGTAAGTCTTCTTTTTTACTGCCTTCAGCTTTAAACTTCCTAAGCACAGCAGTGGCTATATACATTTGTGATAAAATATCTGCATAACGACCAGTTAACTTTTCTTTAATTTTAAGTTTGCCACCTAAAATACCCATGGCCATATCAGACATGATTGCAAAGCTGGCTGAGGCCCATTTAAGTTTTTGCGCATATCTTCCAGCTTTACCACTAAGACCGCCACGACCGGCGAAGAACCCTCGTGTAACACTTAAGAAGATTGAACGACAAACATTAGTTACAATATGACCAACATGCCCCCAG
>CALLBC010000242.1 GCA_938001965.1 uncultured Bdellovibrionales bacterium
CTCATCAGACCCAATAGTTACAGTTTTTTTATTATTAAAATGATGGCTAGAAATTATTCTCTCTTTCCAAGCAACAGAAACTTCAACCACTGTTCCCTTTCCAGGCTCTAAAATAGGCATCCAATCATTCACCTGACTTTCTGGAGCAAAGTAACCTTTACCACTAGCTACAGCTGCATTTGCCACCGCTGCCTTAACAGGAACTGGAGTTTCTTTTGGTTTGTCTATTACTGGCTCTGGCTTTGGAGGCTCTACAGCAACTGGCTCTGCTTTTGGAGGTTCCGCAGCAACTGGCTCTGCTTTTGGAGGTTCCGCAGCAACTGGCTCTGCTTTTGGAGGTTCCGCAGCAACTTGCTCAACTGGAGGAGCAACTGGCTCCTCAGGTAACTTTACTGGCTCTTCTGGTAGCTTGGCCGGTTCTTCTGGTATTTTCACCGGCTCCTTAGGTAACTTCGCTGCCTTTTCAACAACGTACTCTTCTTCTTCAGTTGGTAAAGCTTTATTGACTACAATCTCTGGAGCTTTTGGTAACTCAACATTACTTATACTCGGAGGAGCAGCTACATTAGAGCTTTCAATTTGATCATTATCTATTTGTGGAGCTGAAGGCACCACCGAAGTTGGAACTCCAATAAAGAATTGAATCTTATAAGAACCCACTGAAACTTCATCACCTGTATTTATCTGCTGATCTAAAACTTTTTGCCCGTTAACAAACACACCATGCTCTGAACCCAAATCAGAAATATAGTAACCGTTATCTCTTTCCTCGATAACAGCATGTAAAGGGTTTATATAATTACCAGCAAGTTGAAGCTGTACGCCATTATTTTTACCAATAACTATTTGAGACTCAGTAAATTGCTTTACGGACTCAAGTTGGCCATCTAAATAAACTCTAAGTACAATCGGTTGTTTCAATTGTCGCCCCTACTTTGTCGCAAATCTTCAGTTGTTTTTCTCATTTCAGGTAAAAAATTCTTTCTAAACTTAATTAACCTTTTATAGTTGGCTTGCCTTTGCTTGAGTAGATAAAGTAATTCAGGCTTATTAATATCACCCTGAATTAACTCATCTTCAAAATTTACAGTTGCTTTACGTCTTTTGTCTTTTTGTGCCCACGCAGCATTAACAAAAGAAAAAACAACTAAAATAATTAAAAAGCTTCTAAACATTCCAAATTCCTCTATTTCTTATTGTCCAATGTTTTTTCTAATAATTCAACTTTACGTAATAACTTTTGATCCTCAGTTAAAAACTTAAGTCTACTAATCACTTTGTAAGCATCTTCTTTGTTTTTACCTTGGTTCACCATGAAAACTGCATAGTTATAAAGTAGGTTCGTGTCCCTAACTCCCGCTTCCTGAGCGGATTTAAAAGTTTTTTCTGCGCTGGCATAATCTTTTGTTCCCACTTGTGAAACTGCATAATTATTTGTCAATGCAACTGCAGCACGACTTTTTGTCTTTAATTTTGACTTAATTTTCGAGTAAATTTTAGACAAAGGGCCTAAGGCTTTTTCATAGTCTCTATGCTCAACATATATACTTGTTAGATTTAAATTAGCCTCACTATCAGATTTTGCACCTGTGGCAGCCTCTTTTAAAGACACTAAAGCCTTTCTTTTTTCTTCTTTGGCAAAATATACTAGTGCCAAGTTATTTTTAAAGTCTTGATTATTAGGGTGAGCCTTAATCCCTCTATCTAGTACTAGTTTAGCCATATTATACTTTTTGGCTTCATAGTAAAAAACAGCTAAAGAGTTTAACGCTTTTACATCATTTTCATCTATAGCTAAGATTTTTGAAACGGCTTCAACTATATTTTTCTCATTTTTTAATTTCATAACCTTTGATAAACCTTCGTACAAAGACTTATCAACAGATTTTGCAAAGCCGTGGCTTGGAAGTATTAATAATGCGCATAATAAAATCTTTCTCATTATATACCTGCCCTACTTAACCATAAGCTCTTTAGTACTTTCATTTCGTTAACCATTGGCTGTGGTTTAATTTTATCTCTCAAACTTAAGGCCTTTAACACATTTTTGTCATACACCTGTAAATCATAGGCTTTCTTAATCGATGCATCCAAAGATACTAAAGCTTGATCCTTAAATGGCTTTGCCAGCTTATCAATCCCAGCTTTGTACTGCTTAACCTGCTCTCCTTTTAATGAACGCGGTATTGGCGCCCTATAAATTGAGTCAGCCATGTGATTTTGCGCCTCTCCCTGTAATGCTAATGCAGCCACAATTTGGTATGCATCATCATAGGCAACTACTAATTTCAATTTTTCTTGTAATTTATTTAAGAGGCCTAATTTTTTTTGCACAGCTCCCGCCATTTTTGCTGAGTTTGCAGGAATCTTAATATTTTTAAAGGCTTTAAAATCATTTCGTTCAATTAATTTAAACTTGGCTTCTGCTGCATAACTCGCCCCAACTCCAGCTTTTTTCTGTCTATAAATAACTTTTTTGTACCATTTTTCACTCAGTGATTTTCTTCTTAATTTATCGTGTATCCTTGCAATACTATAAGCGGCTTCTATACGTGACGCTGGATTTTTTGTTGGTCCTTTTAAAAATTTATCGTAATAAGCGATTGCTTTTGAAGGGTATTTTTTACGTCGATCCCACATTTTTGCAATTGTATAATTCACATCATTTCTCTCAGAACCCTTACTTCTTTTTTGAAAGATCGTATAATTCCTAATTGAAGATGTGTAAAAATCTAAAGCATTATAAATTACAGCGGCATTAAAGTGATAGCTCGTAGAATCTGGGTCTTTCGGAAACTTTTTAGCAAAACCCTCAAACATTCCTGCAGCTTTAGCATACTGCCCTGTACGCTCATATAAAAAGGCTAAAAACTTTCTAGCTTTCTTTTTTAAATCCTTATCTTTAGCTGCAGACACTCTTGAGTTCATAACATCATTGTATAAACCAATAGCCTTGTTCATTTTTCCGGCTTTTTCATAATTAACAGCAGCGTTAAACTTAGAGAGAGTTAAATGATTACTCTTAGGGTTTTTCTGTATAAACTTCATTAACTCATCAGCCGCTGCCAGTGGATCTTTACCTGCAATTGCCTTTTCAGTAACTTGATAGTCAGCATCACCCTTAACTTTTGTAATTTTAGCTACGGCAGCCTTACTCAAACCTGGTACCTTAAGTAATTGATTAGATACAGAGCTTAAACCTACAAAGTCTTCTTTTTTATTATAAATATCTAAAATCTGATTAACTGAGTACTGTGCATGCTTATCTTTAGGATTATCTTTAATAATTTTATTTAAGGTTGGTAGAGCCTTGTCATACTGTCTAAAGTAGTAATACAAAGAACCTAAACGGTACCTGATAGCTACAGTGTCTCCACCTTTATCATTTTCTGATAAATACTTTAAAGTGGCTTTCTCAAAACTCTTTAAATTTGTAGTGAATGGCACAGGTTCTTTAGATTTACCCACAATCTTTTGTACTTCTGAAGCTGATGGAATTTTTTTCTCAAGTGATAATACTGAGTTTAATAATGACTGGTTATAATATTTACCCTTCTTATTACCTGTTGCTACAACTTTATTATAACTCTTTGCAGCTCCAACATAGTCTTGCATATCAAATAGTAATTCACCGTTAAAGAAGTTCATTTGGTCAGCATGAGTTTTATCTTTTATAGATGAAAAATACATGTCATAACCATCTTTAGCTAGCTTTTGCGAGTATTTTGCTCGTGAGTTTTGTGCTGTTTGATGAAGTTGTAAAATGTAATTTCTTAATGTTGATTCAATAAGCTTATCTGAGTCAGCGATTAACTTCTTTTTACTTTTATTTTCTTTTCTCCAAAGACTTCCAGGTCCGTAATCTTCAATCCAGGCAAATAATTCTTTTTTGAATACTTTCTGGTTACCGGCAGCTTGATACATTTTAACGATTTCATGCTGATACTCATAGGCCTTAACTGAGAATGGGTCAGCTGAGATTAACTGTTTAAAAATATATTTTGCTGAAGATTTATTACCCTTATCTACATAGTAAAAAGCAAGCTTACCTAACATCTTGTCTGTGGATTTTTCACCCAAAACTCTTGTAAAGTATGATCTTGCGTTTTGTGCCTTATAAACTTCAGGATAAAATACAACAATATCTTTAGCTGCTTCTGAAGCCAAACGTATTTGACTAACCTTACCGCCGGCACCACTGCCACCTTTAGCTTTACGACCTTCATAAATCACACGCTCTAAATCCTTTAAACCAGATTTAGTTCTTCCCGTTTTGTATTTACACCAAGCTGTTTTATATAAGGCAAATGAATATAGTCTTGATCTTTTATTTTTTGAAATTTGATCATAATGCTTTTTAGCTGACTTCCACTTCTCTCTTTCGAAGTAGTACTCACCAAGAGCAAAGTTAGATTCATCAACATATGGACTTTTTGGAAAACGTTTAGTTAATTGCTCATACTTTTTTGTTCCAGCCTTCTTTTTACCAATTTCAAAATAGTTATAACCTAAAAAGAAAAGAGCCTGATCCATTTTAGGATCTTTCGGAAAGTCTCTAACAAAGTACTCATACAATTGAATTGACTTTTTATTATAAGCTTCAGCCGGCTTTAAATTTAACTTAGGAACAGATTTAATCTTTCCTTCAGACTTCAATTTTAATTTATTGTCATAATCAGTCTGTAAACGTAATTCAATTAATTTTGCTTTATCAACATAAAGCTCAGCTAGTCTTACCCACAGCTCCCCTCTACGTTTACTTTTACTAAACTTTTGTGTCATACCATATAAGTGGTTTATTTGCTCATCTGTTATTTTCTCTAGCTCTTGCTCGCTTGTACCTTCATCATAATAAAATCTATTTGAAGCTGGTGGCTTCACTGACCTTAAATTGACTTTACCTTTAGGAGCCAAATATTTACTCGACTCAGGAAGAAATGTTTTCTTCTTTTTAATTTTTACTTTTTCAATTTTTCTTAAAATATCACCAACAGTTTTTTTCCTCTTTGCATAAGCACTAGTACTCAACAATGAAGAAAAAAAGAAAGCAATAACTAAATATTTTAAAATTTTACCTACCACAACTATGCGTCCCTACGAAATGATAATTCCCTAACTCATCCAACCAGTATTCACCCTGGAATGGCCAGTACTCATAACCATTTTTAATATAAAAGTCTCGACTTCTTTTGTCGTCTTGGCTTCTACTTTTAATTTCTTTACCTGCAACTTTTTTCTTTAATAATTCTTTCTTACTATTAATCATTTCATAACGAACGAAAGCCTCTTGCTCAAATAAGTCAAACATATCTGCTTTAAGGTTTATCATATGAGTTTTGGCAATTTTACCTGCTTTTTTTCTAACCTTAATTAAACGATTTGAAACAACTTTATTTGCGTACCTACCAATACCAGAGGATTTCCAGGTTGAACCCATTTTATCAATTCGCTTTTTTTCTTGAATCAATTTTTGGATATATTTATAGGTTCGATTAAAATCACCTTCTTTACCAATTTTCCTGGCAACAATCAGAGGCATCACTGACTTCTTAAATATTTTAGAGTCAGGGTTTTCGTTATATTTTTTAATCACATCAACAAGATCATTATAGTAAACATTATATGTCTTACTTGTTCTTAAGTATGTCTTAACCTTTTTATAAACAGGCTGGTAAATTTTATTAAACAAATTCAAAACCTTTTCCATCTCGTCGTACTTACAAATAAATAAATAAATAATAGAACGAAGTATTAAAGACTCAGGCATATAGTAGCTTTCATAATAAGGTGAATGGAGAGACTGGAAGTTACTTAATGCAGATCTAAATTTTTCAGCTCTAAGCATGGCCCAACTAGATTCAAATAGTGTGTCATGCCAGCTCTCAGTGTCTCTTGGGATATCTCTATAAACATCAATAGCCTGTTCCCACTTTTTAGCTTGGTAATATACTCGAGCCTTACCCATCATAGCTGAAGCTCTATCAATATCAGTCACGCGCTTATCTGATCGACTTTGGATTAACTGATCAAATGCTCTAATGGCTTTTTTATTACGCTTTAACTCCGCATAAGATAGGGCCTGTAAATATTTTGATTTACTATAAAATGGACTTGATGGCTTAACACGCGACAAAGTCTTAATTGCTTGGCGATATTGCTTACTTCTAACTTGGAATTCTCCAATTCTATTATAAAGCATATCTCTATGCGCTTTTGGGAATTTTTTAATATTAATTTTACCAATAGCATAGTTAAGCATGGCCTCATCACCCAAGTAATCAGCTGCAATTGATAATTTTTCTAAAGCTTTGTTTACATACTTTCGGTTACCACTATTCACAACACGAATAAACTGAAAGGCAGAGGTCTGATACATTTTCATTTTAAATAATGATAGACCTAAAAGGTAAGTTACTTTTGCTTTATGCTTTCTATATTTAGAGCTTAAACTCATTTTATATAGTAACAAAGAGGCCTTTTCATAGTTTCCAGCTTTAATTAACCTTGAAACTGATCCCCATGAACTATTGGCACTTAGGCTGCTTGATTTAACTCGTTTAGAACTTGACAACTTTCTCTTAACAGATTTTTTAGCCAGTAAAACCTGCTCTCCACTTTCAGGCATTACACTTTCTGTTTCAGCAAAGCTTGTACCTAGAAAACTTAAACTTATTAATATGGTTAAGAAATACTTCATCGGTAATCAACCTCCGGAAAGAAAAAGCTCACACCAATGGCAAGAAATAAATCATTATGAAATTCCTCAACTTGCTCATTACTACCAGATATTCCTACTTTTCTAATAATTGTGGCTTTATACATGTTCCAATCAACCCCCCAACGGAAGGCCCAATTTTTATTTAAGGCTAAAAATTGACCAAACCCAACATGTAACGTAGGCTCTGCCTCAATAACAGTTTCAGTCATTCCGCCACCAAGAGTAAAAAACCAATCAAAAGAAACAATTCGATCTTCGAAAAGTGCCATTTTACCATAAATAGGTGACCACTTAATGGCAGCTCCATAATAAGACTGTGGTAATACAAAACTTTTAGTTTCAATATCTCTTTCAGAGCTTAAGTTTTTAGTAATATCTCTTTCAGAATCAATCAAACCCATATAGCTAAGCTCAATGCCCCACTTTTCATTAAAGTAATAATCAGCATTTAATTTTAGACCTAAGTTACTAAAAAAAGCGTTGTTTAAACCAACCATTAATTGTGCAGATAATTCAAAACGCCCTGTTTTTGGTAAATACTTTTTATTAATTACGGCAATATCATTAAATGGAGCCAACTCACCTAAATCAGAAATAGACTTAAACTCTTTTACAGCCTCTTTCATGTCAGGCTTTTGTCTGGTTGCTGACTTATCTTTTTCTGCAAGCTCTGTTTCCAGAGAGTCATACACTGCCTCTTCTTCATCAGCAGCATGTGTAAATGCCATCGGCACCATGAGTAAAATAAATATTAAATGTAGTAAAATTAATCTCATTTTCTCTCTCTTAAAAGATAAACATCAAACTTGTTTGTAAAATTGTTGGTATATATAAAATTGTATCTAAATCATCACTGGACACTGGCGCACTTCCTTTTCTTAATAATTCTTTTTTAGAAGCGGGGTTTGGTCCTTGGTAAAAATGAAACCTTAAATCTGTTTTTAAAGCTAAATTTTTTGTTAAATACATTTTTTGCCCAAAACCTAAGTTTAAAGCCACAGTACTAGAGTCAGTAAAGTTAACAAAACCAGCGCCAAGTAATCCGTATATTGATAAATTCCAAATTGAATTTTTAGTAACACTAATTTTCCCGTACCAAGCTGTGAACTGATAATCTAACAAAAACATTTGCTCAACATGTGGAGCTAGGGATGCATCTAAGCTATCAGGCGGAATTAAACCATCACCATTTTTTAGTGCCTCACCATTACTTGATAGACCATCCATCAAAAACATTCCCACAAACTGAACACCGTGAGTCTCTGTAAAGTTGTAACCTAAACCTAAATGAAAACTTTTATTGTTGTATAAAGCTTCGGTTAAATTAAAGCCCATACCACCGTTTATTTCAAAACGACCTTTCGTGGTTACATACCTATTCTTAACCATAGTGCGATTATCAAACTTTGGAAGCACTGTGTCCGTAGCTAAGTCTTCTTCTGGAAATTCAATGGAGTCTGCAAAAGACGTGCAAGAACCCATGCCTATAACAATAGAAAATAAAATTTTTAAAAAATATTTAATGCGCATACCTAAAGCTGTCTCTCTTTTAAAGTGTTGCAACGTCACTATTATATTAGAATCACTTAGGAAACTTTGGCTACCCAATATGAAAATTGCCAGACTAACAGCAAGTATATTAAATTTTATCTAGATCAAGGTCTTGCGTTTATGAAACATTATGTTTCATAAATACTAAACTAAATATCTTAAATGATTAAAGAATGTGCTCGAGTCTTTTGTTTTTTATTATGGAATACATACTGTCCGTGCTCAGACATGCTCAAGCCATGATGAGTCGCTACGCGAACTCATCACGTCAACGCAACTGCGCGCGGACAGTATGTATTCCATAATAAAAAATAAAAGAGAGCTCTATTAGCGTCGGAGGGTTGAACTTCTTTAAGTTCAACCTCATATAGGTAACTACCACGCAGATAAAGATTTATCTCACCTTAAAGAAAGCTTTTCTGTAACCCTGAACATAAACTTCTGTCACCCTGAACGCAGTGAAGGATCTGCGGGCTAGATCCTTCACTGCGTTCAGGATGACGTAAAACTATATTACCATGACTAGAACTACCTGTTTCAAGTTTAACGATCCTGGCTATATCTGTCCTCTTTTAGACTAAATAATACAATTTTGCTTGATAGTTGAGCTGTCAGAGCGAATATATGGCTATTTGAGGCATTTCGCGTTTAACGTGAAACGATTTTTTAGCCCAACTATTGAATATTTTTTCACATGAAATAGAAAGTACATATGGATATGGATACCATAAATACAACTATAAATAGGGCCTCTGCAGCTCCTGCCAATAAGTATCAAGCTTTATATGAGGAGCTTAAAGTTCTTATTGAGGGCTATAAGGGCGGCCTAATGGCATTAAGCCTAAAAATTCAAGTTTCAAAACCCACTTTGTGGCGCTGGGTGAATTTAAAAAACAGACGTGCTCCAAGCCCCCACAATGTGCTTTCTTTACTAAAATTTTTAAAAAAAGAAAGGGACTTACATAGTATCATTCAAAACAGCACTCCTGAGATCCGCAAGTACTTATCAACTTCATTTAAAGGTGAGCTTGAAAGGGCAACATCCTCATTGGTTAATGGGAATTTAGATAGCTTATTTGAAGATTTCCATTTTTACTTTATACATCGTTTAGTTAACACTGAAAAAAAGATGACTCGCGAAGAAATTAAAAAAATTGTGGGTTTATATTCTTTAGGGCAAATGGACTTAAGCATTGAAGATGAAAGCGTCCAAGATGACTTTTTAATTCAACTGGGGTTCATAGCTGACCATAAAATTAACTTACTTATAGGGCAAAATATACTATTTGAAGAAGATGGTTACATTAAAACTAATGTGAATAGCCCTAAAATTAGTTTGTATATAACTAAAAAGCACTTGCCAAAACTATTTACCTTTTTCAAAGAGTACAATATGGCAAATTCTACTAATTTGTTTTACTCCTATCAAGAGTGTATTAGTAAAGAGGCCATCGATAAAATTTTACGAGTGCAATATGATGCCTTCATGAAGTGCTACAACATTATGGAAGAAGGAAAAACAGAGCACGGAGAAATTTATTTATTAACCACATTTTTTGACAGCTTAAATAACTAGGGATTTATTATGAGCAAGTTTATTACAATATTAACTTCAATGTTTCTTTTTACACCCGCTTATTCTGGTACTTTTGAAGGCGGCGGTGGCCCAACAAAAGAACTATCTATATATAAAGAAGTCAGCGGAAAAAGAGAACTTCCAAACCGACAACTTAACTTAGTTTTAAGAAACCATATGTTTAAAGCAAAAGTACAAAAGCATCCATCAAGTAAAATTAAACTTTTTGATGCCTGTATCAATGGCGATATTGTTGAGTCTATTTCTAAAGCTCCAAGGACTCATTGTGTAGATTGGATTGAAACTGACGCTGTAAAGCATGGTAATTCTATTAAAGAGTTAACTTGCAGAAAGTGGTCTAGATCTATGAGCTACCGAAATGCTGTGAAGTACGCAAAAAGAAACCCAAAGGAATGTAAATTGATATTAGGGTCACAACATCCGAATAAAAATTTATATGGTAGCCGACCTAATGAGATGGTTCCATTTTGTGATTACAAACAAAAGATTAACAAACTTCCAATCACTCAAAGAGTTGAAATTTTTGACATGAAAGAAAGTAGACCTGGTTCAATCTACTTTCATCCAACTGATGAAGATAGTGCTCAACCTGGGTCCTTCCGCTACAAATACACATTACCTAAATGTAATTAATAAAAAGGGTGACGAATTCGTCACCCTGATTCAATTAAAATTCAAATTTACTTAACAATTTAATTTATTCTTTATTCCAACTCACTTCTACTTTATAAGGACCTGGAGCCCAACAGTAAAAGTTTGCGGCAACATCATCAAACTCTTTATATTCGCGAGCAAACTCAACTCCACTAGCTTTCATAGTGTTAAATAAATCTTTCACTGCCTTAGAGCTCTCTAAACAAAAACCCAAATGAAACCATGAAGGAAAGCTCACTGGCTCTTCACCGTCACTTAAAGGGTCTATAGCCAATAAAAAGTTATCTTTGCCTTTTAAAAAAACTCCCTTCCCATGGTCAAATGCCGTTTCAAAACCAAAAAA
>CALLBC010000243.1 GCA_938001965.1 uncultured Bdellovibrionales bacterium
GCCAGGTATACCAATACCTGGCTTTTTTTTAACGTAAATCTGTGGAGATGCAGTGGATATATATAAACATTTAGTTAGCCCTGAATCAGAAAGAAATGACCAATGGGAAGTTGATTTCTTAGCTAATCTAAAAAATATTAAAGTTAATATTATGCAAGAAGAGCCTGCTGTTGGACCTGATAATTGGCCTTATATGTTTTTGCAGTCTGATGAAAAGGGACAAGATTTCTTATTAAATGTTTTTGATTGGTGTATGCAAAGAGGCATTGGTGTTGCCTTGAATCCTCAAAAAGAATTGCCAGACTATGTTTTTACTTACGGAATGGTGTGGAGTTTTATTAAATTTGGTCGTTTAGACCCACCTTTAAAGTTAAATACCCCTGGACAGGCAGTGCTTGAAAAAGGTGATAAAATCATATCAGGTCCACCGACTGAGGAGTATTTACCGGCTGGTATCAGGGCCGTCATTAATGATTTTTGGGTGCAACAAGATATTAAAGATATGAATGTGTTAGTTATGAGTAAAGATGGTGAGCATTTTGATTTATGCTTCTCATTAGATTCACTTGGAAATCCACCTGTAGAAGAGCACAAAGACATATGCGAAGCCATGTCTTGGTTCTTACCTGATAACTATTCTATTATGCTAATTGCTGAAAAGGGATTACCTAAATTTCACAGATTATTAATTTAATCCTCATCATCTGAAAGTTCGCCTGGCTCTGGGAGTAGGTCAATAAGACACTCTTTCCAGTACTCAGGTACATTGGCAGAAAACTGAGCAGCCACTTCAAAAACACCCTTACCTAAATGCTTGGTACGAGTAATTAAGCCTTCCAAATCTAAGTTCATTTGTGGAAGAAAGAGAACAATCTTTTCATTTAATAATGTGTCTATATTAATATTATTTTTTAATTCATCTATTTCAAAATCAATTCGTTTAATCTGCATTAAAAAACCACTAGTTGATGCATTCATTATCTGTGCTTTTTTAGCTATAATTATATAGCTAGTTAAAGATGTGATATCTATAACTTCAATTGTTTCAATATTTTTACGTTCCGCTATTCTATTTTCTGCACCCATTTAATTACCTCGCCTTATGTATAGTACATATCGGCCTAGTTTAGAAAAAGTTAAGTAAAAATAGAGTGTTAATTTGAGAGATTTTATAAGTTAAATGATAACAAATTTAGTAAATACTGTTTTTAAAGTAGATTTAGACAGATATTTAAACTTTCTAGTGCACTTCAATGTTTCAAGATGAGATTGCACCCATGCTTTTTTCTCCTTAAAAATATTAATAGGCCTAAAACGAGTTCGGAGCGCAGGCGCAGCCGAGCACCGTATGTCTGAGACTTTAGGTCTATTAATATTTTTAAGGAGAAAAAAGTATGAGTGTTACTTTAGCCTTCGAAGCGATCAGGCCAAGTCACGGGCTTTCCATCTGTAATATCCATCATTCGTTGTAATGGTATTAATGCTTTTTTACGTAACTCCTCATCAAGTATAATTTCAGGAGTTCTTGTGGATATGGCTTTTTCGATCTTTTCTAAGTTATTCAGCTTCATGTAAGGGCATTCATTACATGCACAAGAGCCTTCAGCGGGAGCTTGTAAGATTGTAGCGTCAGGTCTCATTTCACGCATATTATGTAAAATGCCATCTTCAGTGGCTACAATAAATTTTTTAGCTGGGTTTTTTTCAACCTCTTCTAGTAATCTAGAAGTTGACCCAATGACATCAGCATACTGTAAAACCTCTTCCATGCACTCTGGGTGAGCAATAACAACAGCATCAGGATGTTCTTTTTTCATTACAAATAATTTTTTAGAAGAAAACAAAACATGAACTTCACATGCGCCAGGCCATAGTTTAAATTCTCGGCCAGACTTCCCAGCAAGCCATTTACCTAAATTTTTATCCGGCCCAAATAGTATTGGTCGATCTTTAGGTATAGTAGCTACAATTTTTTCAGAGTTAGAAGAGGTGCAAATAACATCACTAATACTTTTAACAGCAGCACTACTATTAATATAAGTTATGCAAATTCCAGTGGGGTTGTCCCTGCGCCATTGTAAATACTTGTCGTAAGGAGAGTGTTCTACTAAAGAGCACCCAGCATTCATGTCAGGAACGAGAACAGTTTTTTCAGGGGAGAGTATTTTTATACTTTCTGCCATAAAAACAACCCCGGCCATTAAAATGGTAGAGGCTTTACTCTTTTGTCCCCATTGCGCCAGTTTTAAACTGTCACCAATATGATCGGCAACACCTTGTATGTCACTTTCTTCATAGAAATGAGCAAGTAGTAATGTATCTGTGTCTTTTTTTAATTTTTCAATTCTTTGTTCGATCATGAGCTTAGCCCTTTATACTCAAAGTAATTGAGTATCTTATTTTTAGATTTCTCCACCTTTTAGGGTAGTAATAATAGATTTAGAAACTGTGTTAAGTGCTTCAAACACACCTTCGCCATTTTTAGCTTTTCCTTCAAAATCAGGCGAATTAAAGTGATTTAATTTATTTCTGAGTTCGGCAATTGGTAAGCTGTTTGGAAGGTCTCTTTTGTTATACTGAAAAACTAAAGGGATCTTATCAATTTCATAACCCTGTTGCTCTAAGTTAGTTTTTAAGTTTTCAAGTGACTGTATGTTTTCATCCATGCGCTCAGCTTGTGAGTCAGCAACAAAAATAATTCCATCAAGGCCTTTTAAGATCAATTTTCTGCTGGCATCATAAACAACCTGTCCTGGAACAGTATACAAATGAAAGCGTGTTTTAAAGCCTCTGATATCGCCAACATTAAGTGGTAAAAAATCAAAAAAGAGTGTTCGTTCAATATCTGTAGGGAGTTCTGTGAGGTCAGATTTATCAGGGTTATTAGTTTTATGGAAAACCCACTGAATATTAGTAGTTTTTCCACCTAAAGAAGGGCCGTAGTAAACGATCTTACAGTGGATTTCTTTAGCATTGTAATTAATAAATGACATTATATCTGTACCCGATTTTCTAGTGCTCTACCTAAAGTTCTGTGGTCAATATAATCAATATCTCCACCAATAGGAATACCGTGAGCAATCCTTGTTACATTAATATCATATGTTTTAAGCGTTTTTGCAATATATAGTGCTGTAGTATCGCCTTCAAGGTCAGCATCTAAAGCTAAAACCACCTCTTTAATGGGCTGATCTGTATTTTGACTACTTTGTACGCGTTTAAATAACTGCTCAATCTTTAAGTCTTTCGGGCTAATTCCTTCCATGGGTGAAATTACACCATGAAGTACGTGATATCTGCCTCTAAATGCACCAGAGGAGTCAATTTGAGGTATATCAGAAGGGTTTTCAACTATGCATAATAAGCCATCATCACGGTTAAAATCTAAACATAATTTACATATGTCTTGCTCTGTATAGGAGTAACACTTTTCACAGAGCTTTATTTTTTCTTTAACATCAATTAAAGCTTCAGAAAGTGCTTCTACGTAATTTTTTGGGCTTCTAAGTATAAAGTAGCTTAATCGTAAAGCAGTTTTAGGGCCTACACCAGGTAGGCGACTTAATTCTGAAGATAATTTTTCTAATGATGGGCTAAACATTTATTTAAAACATCCCAGGCATATTCATGCCACCTGTAACCTTAGCCATTTCTGCATCATGAACTTCTTTGGCAGTTTTTAATGCATCATTAGTGGCCGCAAGAATTAGGTCTTGAAGCATTTCAACATCGTCTGGAGAAACGGCATCAGGTTGTATTGTAACACCTTTAACTTCATTTTTACCATTCACCATAACTTTTACAGCTCCGCCGCCGGCAGTGCCTTCAAACTCTTTAAGAGCAAGTTCTTCTTGGATCTTTTTCATTTTATTTTGCATTTGGTTTGCTTGTTTCATTAACTGTTGCATACCGCCAAATCCTTTTTTCATATATACCTCGCTAGTTATAAATCTTTTATTGATACAATTTCAGTTTTAAATACATCATGCACTTTTTTAATTATTGGATGGTTTTCAATTTTATTTCTTAATTCTATTTCCGCTGTTTTTTCTTTGTGTAGTTTTAGTTTATTGGGTGTCATATTGTTTTTTTTTTCTGCCATTTCTTGGAATTCAAAATTATATCGTTTGCCCCATAATGTGGCTACATAGTTTTGAATTTTACCGACAAACTCTTTGTCTTTTACCTGTTCTGTCAAAAACTTCATTTTTGGTGAAATGCCAACAGTAATAATGTCGTTGGTTTTATCGATTAAGTAAGAGTGCTTGAGTTTAGCAGCGACCACTGGGTTGAGAGTTTCAATTTTAGTCACTAACTCATTCCATTGTTCTTGCTGGGAAGAAGCTTCAGTAACAGGCTCCTTAGTTGTGGTTTCCACAACTTTTTGAGTCACTACAGGCTTGGGTGCTGGCGTAGGTGGGGTTGCAAGCTTTTGTGGCTGAACCTCTACAGTTTTTTTACTAATGTTTTTTTTTATAGGTGCAGCAGTTTGATTTGGTAAAGTCATGGATTCAATATGCTGAATTCGTGGAGCTGATGCTAGCCTAAGTAATAACATTTCAAGAACTAAGTGTGTTGATGATGACCTGGTAACATCTTGTGCCCCTTTGAGTGTCATATCAAAAAGTAAGTGTAGGTCTTCCTCGCTTAACGAGGCTGCGATGGTTTCAAGTTCACTAATTGCTGTATTTGATAAATCAATTATGGAGTTAGCGATTTCAGGGTTTAGTTTACAAATTAATGTATTGCGGATCTCTTGTAGTAAGTCTTTGATAAATAAGTTTGGGTCTTGGCCAGATAAGTTTACAGTTTTTAAAACATTTAAAATTTTATCGTGATCACGAGAAATAATAGATGTTAAAGCGGCAATAACCCATTTGCGATCGGTTAGACCGAGTGCTTCAACAGTTTGCTCAGTTTGTATATTGTTATCACAAAAGCTAATAACTTGATCTAATAAGCTTTGGCTATCTCTCATTGAGCCGTCAGCTTGTCTGGCAATGTTCCAAAGCGCTTCGGATTCAAATTTAATATTTTCTTTAGTGCAAATATTTTCAAGACTACTAACAATTTCTTGGCTAGAAACTCTTCTGAAATCAAACTTCTGGCAACGAGACAAGATTGTATTAGGAACTTTATGAAGTTCAGTGGTCGCCATAATAAAAATAACATGGGCCGGTGGTTCTTCTAATGTTTTAAGCAAGGCATTAAAGGCACTAGTAGATAGCATATGTACTTCATCAATAATATAAATTTTATATTTACCAGACGGCGGAAGGTAGTTAACACTGTCGCGTAGCTCACGAATAGACTCTACGCCATTGTTACTTGCTCCATCCACTTCAATAACATTAACACTTTTACCAGAAGAAATTTCATTACACTCGGCACAAGTCCCACAAGGAGAAAAGTCTTTAATGTTTGGGCAACGTAAAGTGCTTGCGAAAATACGAGCAGATGAAGTTTTACCAGTACCTCGAGGCCCATTGAATAATAGAGCTTGCGGCAAGCGATCATTTTTTAAAGCATTAACAAGTGTTTGGCTAACATGATTTTGGCCAATTAATTCATTAAAACTTTTAGGGCGCCATTTACGCGCAATAACTTCATAAGACAAAAAAGAAATTCCTTCAAAAAGCGACTTTTGCGAAGCAAAGAGCCAAAAAAACCCAACACTTTTTTAATTTAATTTTTTCTTATCAGCTGGAGCGTTTGTGTTTCACGCGCAGTTGCATTGATGCACTGAGCTCGCGAAGCGACTCAAGTGCAGCTGGCGCATGTTTGAGCATGAAATACAAACGCTCCAGCTGATAAGAAAAAATTCCCGCAAATCAAAAAAAAGAGGTTAGGCGATCCGTATCACATAGAATCCAAGCTGCCGTTGCTTCCTTCCGGACCTGGCGGAGTTCACTAGGTTTGCTATTGTACGGGACCTAACCTCAGAGAGGACAATTTAATGGTGAATGCCCCTAAAGTAAAGGGAGATAGAGTAAAAAATAGCTCACTGCAAAATCCATAAGTAACTGTAATTACTTAATTCTTCAATGGCCTCTTCTTGCCAATTTAGCTTAAATCCACTAATTATAGTTTATGCAAGAAATCGAGTTTGAAGGTATAAAGGTTCAAGTGCAAAGAAGGCTGTTTCAGCGTTCCTTGAATCTATTAATAAAACCATCAGGTTTGGTCAAAATTACCTCTGGTAAAACCACCAGTTTAAAAAGCTTAGTTCAGTTTTTAGAAAGCCAAAAAGATTGGCTACATAAAAATGTGAATAAAATTATACAAGAACAAAATAAGTACCCGGCTAAAGAATATATTGAAGGGGAGGAGTATTTATTCCTTGGTCGAAAATTACCTTTAGTATTTAAGCATCATGATAAAAAAAGATTGAAAGTACAAATCAGCGGCGACTGTTTAATTTTATTAATAAATAAAAATTTAAATTTTAGTAAGGAAGATAAAAGGGTCGCTTTAAATAAATTCTATAAGTCATCTGGTATTGAAGTTCTAGAAAAAGTGATTAAAGAAAAGAGTGCTTTAATGAATTTGTTTCCAACTAAAGTAAGTTACCGCGCTCAAAAAACTAGGTGGGGTAGTTGTAGTAGTGCTGGTAGCTTAAGTATGAATTGGAAGTTAATATTTTCGCCACCAGAATCCTTAGAGTATGTTGTGATTCACGAACTGGCTCATTTAAAACATCAAGATCACTCTAAAAATTTTTGGTCCTTAGTGAGCGAATATAGTCCGGATTATAAATTCCATAGTAAGTGGCTCAAAGAAAATATGTATGAAATAGAAAGTTATAAGTTTAAATAAACTAATTAAACGCACTTGTATCCCTGTGTAAGCTCCAAGTGCGTTTAGTTTAATTATTTACGAATAAGTTGTTATTATAAGTCTTTACATTGAAGAGGGTGGTGACCACTTTCAATGCATACAGCTTGAGATTCAAAGTTCTTTAAATCTTCACAAGTCAGAGGGTGATGACCCGCTTTTATGCAAGCAGTTTGTCCTGCTGAACATTGACTTAAATCTTTACATTGTAATGGGTGATGACCAGCTTTCACACACTCACTTTTAGCATTTTCACAAACAATTTCATCTTTTGCACAGGTAATGTTAAGGCCATTATCTAATTTGTAAACTTCTCCAGGCTCTAGACTGATGTTGGCAGCCATTGCATTTGCAGAGAATAAACAGGCAATTGCACACATTAACAAACATATTTTTTTCATATTATAATCCTTTTTTTTTATGGTTAAAACGTTTTAACCTGAGTAAAAGCAAGTTGTATGCCAAGGCTTATGTGCAGTATTATTTACAATTGCCAGTTTAGTTTTTATCTAAGATGACAGGAGTGACAGTAGGTATGACAATTTTGTCTGTTTCACTAATGAAATAGCAAAGCGCAGATAGATTTTATATTGTTTGAGAAAAAAATCTTAATTTTGAGACTATATAATAAATAGAATTGGCTTTAGTGATCTTGTGGCGTCCAGTTTTTATATGCTAATAGTGGGACCATAAAAATGAGAAAGCTTACAGAAAACAAGGTGAGCAAACTAATATAACCCATCTGAATATTATATTTTGTAACAATGTACCCAAGAGTTGGCCCAATGATAAAAAAGCCAGCCCTAAAAAATAAACTTTGAATTGAGTTCATTGTGGCCCTGAATTTTGATTTAATTTTTAAATTAAGTTCATTTCTTAGGAAGACATAATTAAAACTGCGGCTAATAGCAAACATATAGCCAAACAAAGCCGCTACGAATGAGGTTGTACTAGCCATTCCAATATAGCCTATAAGCGGAAATAAGCTAATAATCAAAAGTGATGCCTTGTCGCCAATTTTATTTCGTATGGGTGAAGCTAGTTTAGAGAATAGAGCACTAGTTAAGGTGTAAGAGGCCCAAATATAGCCAAAGTATTTAATATCAATTGCATCATTTTGCCATTGTTTTTGGAATAACCAAATTGCAGAAAAGGTTGAAAGACTCCAAACCGTAAGGTTCGTAAAGATAATTAAAATATCACTATCTTTAGTTAAATATGAAAGGGTCTCTTTGAAGTTTTTAAAGTGACTTTCTTTGTTCATTTTTTCATATGGTTTTTCAATTAATAAAAGTGCAAAAGTGAGCATGCAAAGATTAGCTACAAGTTGCCCTAGAATTACGTACTTAAATGAATAAACGGCAAGAAGCCCACCTAAAACAGCGGCAATGGTTTCGCCAAGTAATTTTGAGGTGCTATAATTGGCCATCAGGTTTGTTTTGTGTTGAGTATTACTTATATTTTTTTGATTTCCAATATCGTTATCATAAAGAAATGCAATGTCTGCTCCAGACAACATACTAAATGAAATTGCTATTATTGTTTGATAAACAAATAAGTCTAATAAACCGCCGGCATTATATAAAAAATAAATTGATGATACGTTTAGAACTGCACCTAAGACTAATGTTTTCTTTCTCCCCCACATATCACTAAGGTAGCCAGATGGAACTTCAAAGAGGGCCACAATTATTCCAAAGTAGGCTTGAAGAATTAAGAATTCTTGCATAGTAATTCCAAGATTTAAAAATAGCGGTACAATAACCGGTATTAAGACTAGGAACATGCGAAAAAAACCAAAGGCAAAGATCATAAAGATAGTTTTAAACTAAAAGATAAATGTAGCAATATATAAAAAATTGTAGCCATAACTGTTAAATTAGCTTAATGTGTAATTGAAAACTAAATGAGATTTACAGTAAAGAGGTATGCAATGAGTGATATATTTTCAAGAAGAGATGTGATTAAGCAGGGAGCTGTTGTTGTGGGTGGTTTGAGTCTATTTGGCCTTGCTGCTTGTAAGGACAAGAAACCTAAAAGTACTGATGCGACGACAACAACGACTACGGCGCCAGCCGGTGGTTCTGCTGCAGGTGGCGGCGACCCATTAATTGGTTTAGATCACCCAACAGCAAAGTCATTAAAGTATACTCATGATGCTTCCACAGTAGATTCATCTATTAGAGTTGCAAAGTCTGGCGTGCCTGGTCCTGAGCAAAACTGCACAAACTGTCAGTTTTACAAACAGGTTGATGGTAAAGAGTATGGAACTTGTCAGTTAATTCCAGTTGCTGGAAAGCATGTTGCAGGAAAAGGCTGGTGTGTTACTTGGGCTAAAAAGGCTTAAATATTTTTTAGAATTAATATAAGGCCAGCATTTAATGCTGGTCTTTTTTTTATTTTAGTTAGCCCGTAATGAGCGCAGCGAATGTTAGGGCGATAAACAAAGGATTCTGATTTATAGCGCTTCGTCCCCACTGGACGATGCGATATGATTCAGAGTTCCGTAATGAGCGCAGCGAATGTTAGGGCGATAAACAAAGGATTCTGATTTATAGCGCTTCGTCCTCACTGGACGATGCGATATGATTCAGAGTTCCGGAATGAGCGCAGCGAATGTTAGGGCGATAAACAAAGGATTCTGATTTATAGCGCTTCGTCCTCACTGGACGATGCGATATGATTCAGAGTTCCTAAATAACCTGAGCGAATATTAGAGCGATACAAATAGTAGTTCTTAATGAGTAAACTATGAACAAACGTGCACTATTAAATTTAGTAATTGATGAAGTTAAGCTTCGCTATGATGCTTTGGCAAAGTCTGCTCTTGATGCTAAAGACGCGGCAACTAATGAAGAGTCAAAGGCTGAAAATAAATATGACACTAGGGGCTTAGAGGCTTCATATTTAGCTGGCGCTCAAGCAGAGCGTTCTGAAAAAATGAAAGAGTCATTATTTTATTTACAAAAAATAACTGACGAGGAATTAGGGGAAAAAGATAAAGCAGTACTTTTATCATTAGTTAAATTAGAAGATGAAGACGGTGAAGTAAAAAATTTATTTATTTTACCTGTGCAAGGCGGGATTAAGATCAATTTAAATTCTAATATTATTCAGACAATTACGTTGTCATCTCCCATAGGGAAAATTATTTATAATAAAAATATCCAAGACGAAGTGGTGTTAAAGCAAGGTGATACAAAAAAGTACTTTGAGATTATTGAAATCAACTAAGACTCATATTATTTGCAGCTAGCCAGCCAGTGGTCCAAGCATTTTGAAAATTAAAGCCTCCTGTAACCCCATCAATATCGAGTAATTCCCCAGCAAAATGTAAGCCTGAAGTAATTTTACTTTCCATAGTTTTAAAGTTAACTTCTTTAAGGTTTACACCACCACATTCTACAAACTCATCTTTAAATCTATTTTGGCCATTCACATTGCATTCAAAACTCTGAACTTGATTTAAAATTAAATTAATTTGCTTTTTATTTACTTCAGCCCATTTTAAGTCATTGGGTATTTTGCAAATAGAGATTAAGTTTTGCCAAAAACGTTTGGGAATAATTGTTGGGTATGCATTAGATATATTTGCTTTGCTTCTCTCAACTTTGATATGACTGATAATATCAGTAAAGTTTTGGGGGACCCATTTAATTACTAATCGTGCCTTATACTCTGCAGCTTTCATTTCTCTTGCTGCCCAAGCTGAGAGTTTTAAGATGGCGGGGCCACTAAGTCCTTGGTGTGTTATAAGTAAGGGACCAGCCTGTTTAAATGTCTTGTTGTTTGATGTAATTAGTTTTACCTGTGTATCAGGAAA